>CAMZKY010000001.1 GCA_947311455.1 uncultured Marinosulfonomonas sp.
AGGTTTGACGTCAGGATAATCAGGGTTTGTTTGAAATCCACCTTGCGGCCCTGACCATCGGTCAGCACCCCGTCATCCAGCACCTGCAACAGCACGTTGAACACATCGGGATGGGCCTTTTCCACCTCGTCAAACAGGATCACCTGATAGGGTTAGCGGCGCACGGCTTCGGTTAGCACGCCGCCTTCGTCATAGCCCACATATCCGGGAGGCGCGCCAATCAGGCGGGCGACGGAATGTTTTTCCATGAATTCCGACATATCCACGCGGGTCATGGCGTTTTCGTCGTCAAACAGGTATTCCGCCACGGCCTTTGTCAGCTCGGTTTTGCCGACACCTGTTGGCCCCAGAAACAGGAACGATCCCAACGGGCGGCTTTCGTCGTTCAGCCCTGCCCGCGCGCGGCGCACGGCGTTGGCCACAGATGTCACCGCCGGCAACTGGCCGATCACGCGTTTGGCGATCTCGTCTTCCATTTTCAGCAGCTTGTCACGCTCGCCTTCCAGCATTTTGCTGGTTGGGATACCTGTCCAGCGTTCCACCACATGGGCGATCTGTTCGGGGCGCACGGCCTCTTCGACCATGACACTATCGTCCTGTGCTTCGGCCTGTTCCAGATCTTTTTCAAGCTGCGGAATGGTGCCGTAAGACAGTTCACCGGCCTTTGCCAGATTGCCCTCGCGTTTGGCAATTTCCAGTTCGGCGCGGGCGGCATCCAGTTTTTCCTTGATGTCCCGTGCGCCGGCCAGTTTATCGCGTTCCGATTGCCACATGGCGGTCAGTTCCGCCGAATTTTCCATCAGGTCGGCCAGCTGTTTTTGCAGCGTTTCCAAACGGTCTTTGCTTGCGGCATCGTCTTCTTTCTTAAGCGCCTCGGCCTCGATTTGCTTTTGCATGATTTCACGATCCAGCGCGTCCAGTTCTTCGGGTTTGCTGTCAACTTCCATGCGCAGGCGGGCGGCGGCTTCGTCCATCAGATCGATGGCTTTGTCGGGCAGAAACCTGTCGGTGATGTAACGGTGGCTAAGGGTGGCCGCCGACACCAGCGCCGAATCGGAAATCCGCACCCCGTGGTGAAGTTCGTATTTTTCCTTGATCCCGCGCAGGATTGAAATGGTGTCTTCTACGGTCGGTTCTTCGACCAGCACAGGCTGGAAGCGACGCGCCAAGGCCGGATCTTTTTCAACATGTTTGCGGTATTCATCCAGCGTGGTTGCGCCAACGCAGTGCAATTCACCGCGCGCAAGGGCGGGTTTTAACAGGTTGGAGGCATCCATCGCCCCGTCGCCTTTGCCCGCGCCAACCAGCGTGTGCATTTCGTCGATAAACAAAACAATTTCGCCTGCTGCCTGAGTGACCTCGTTTAGCACAGATTTGAGGCGCTCTTCGAATTCGCCACGGTATTTCGCACCGGCAATCAACGCGCCCATATCAAGGGAAAGCAAGCGTTTGTTGCGCAAGCTTTCGGGCACATCACCACTGACGATGCGCAGGGCCAGACCTTCGGCAATGGCGGTTTTACCCACACCCGGCTCCCCGATCAGCACCGGATTGTTTTTGGTGCGGCGGGACAGCACTTGCATGGTGCGGCGAATTTCATCGTCGCGCCCGATGATAGGATCGATTTTACCTTCGGCAGCGGCCTCGGTTAAATCGTGGGTATACTTTTTCAACGCTTCGTAACTGTCTTCGGCGCTGGCGCTGTCTGCGGTGCGGCCTTTGCGAATGTCGTTAATCGCCTCGTTCAGTTTTTGCGCGGTAACACCGCCGGCATCCAGCGCGTCTTTGGCTTTGGACTTCACCAAGGCCAGCGCCATCAACAGCCGTTCGACCGGCACAAAACTGTCACCGGCTTTTTTGGCGATGTTTTCGGCTTCGGCCAGAACTTTGGCTGTTTTGGGATCAAGGCTAACGCTGTTGGCATCACCGCTGACTTTGGGCAATTTGCCAATCAGGGCTTCAACCGCATCCACCACCACGGCGGGTTCGCCGCCGGCGTGTTTGATCAGGTTGGTTGCAAGCCCCTGATCATCGTCCAGCAATGCCTTGAGTAGATGTTCGGGGGTCAGCCGTTGGTGATCTTCCCGAATTGCAATGGTTTGCGCCGCTTGGATAAATCCGCGCGACCGCTCCGTGAACTTTTCCATGTCCATGGTCTTCTCCTTCTAAAAAGCGCCCTGTGAATTTGGTGCCCGCTATGCAGCACACCGTGGTTGGGCCTTGATAGATATTTGGGAATTGGAGCGGGGAACTGCAAGAGGATTGTGTATAATTTTATCTTTTTGGCGGAGGTCCGGCCTAGTGCGGATCTGCGCTTTTCAAAGTTGGTGATTATGCGTCTGGAAACGGTCTGTTGGAAATGTTTCCTGACTCAACCACGATTCCGGAATCGTAGATTCGCCACTGCGCGATAACAAAGCGCGTTGCGGTGCGCGTTGTCCCGCATGCGTTTGTTGCACTTTTGCAAAATACCGGTGCGATACAGAGTTAGAACCCGCGATTTTGGCGGATGCATCCGGAGCTTGAACAGCCGTATCAGGTAATCCAGTAAACCGCGCGCCCTGCCGGCATAGGCCGACTATGGTTAATGCGGCCTATGCAAAAAGGCAGGTTATAAAATCTATTTGACTGAGTTAATCAAATTCGACCAAACCAATAATGTGAGCTGCTGCAATGAATGTTCTTGATGCCCAAGTCGTTAATATCCGTCCCGCCCCTGAGGGTGGTAGAATGCTAGGGGTTGTTTCCTTTACCATCGCGGCCGAAACCGATCAAAGCATCGCAACCGCGCATTACCATTGCAGTTGCGCCATTCCGAAAGCCGACACATCCGAGGCGCGCATCAGCCAGATCAAAGACGCACTTGTGGATGATGCGATTCGGCAAATTCGCCGGATGCCGGAAGTCCGTTCGGGGGCCGAGCCGCTGAATTTACATTTGGAAAAATCAGCGGCCTGATTTTATTCCCATTCCATCTGAATATAGGTTTCCTGCGCGTTTTTTCCGTATAGTTGATCAAAGTTTTTCAAATAGGAAAACTTGGATTGATCAATTTTGACAGATCCGATTGCATCGCCACCATTTTCAATATGTTCGGCCATTTTGCCGCGAATATTGATCAGATAATCATAAGTATCACGCGTAGCCCCTGCCAAATCGGTGGGAGCACCGTGGCCGGGCACGATGTGTTTCGGTTCAAGGGCGGCAAGGGCTTCAAAACTTTTCACCCATTCCAGCGTATTGGATTGCGGGCCGATGCCCAAAATCCGCTCCATATAGACAATATCACCAGCGAACAGCACAGATTTATCCGCATACCACACGGTGCTATCGCCCGGGGTGTGGGCACCTGTCTCATGATGTAATTCCAGTGTGACCTCACCCAATGTCAGGGTGTAATCGGTTTCAAAGGTAATATCCGGATCGGCAGCATCTGTGCCGGCAATACCGTCTTCGCCCAGCATAAACAACAGTGCAGATAACTGTTCCGAGCCGCGGTCATTGTGATCCTCAACAGCTGCTTCAGATGCAATCACTTGCGCGCCATGTTCCTGCCAATAACCGTTTCCAAGCCAGCGGTGATCTTGGCCGCCGGTATCAATCACATATTTAACCGGCTGATCGGTGATGGACTTGATCGTGTCATCCAGCATTTTTGCGCCCAGATAACTGCCGCCCGTATCCATCAAAATCGCGCCATCTGATGTGACGACCAAACCGAAGGTCGCGTTATTGCCCAGATTTTCTTTGTCGCGCTGCCCGATGGGGCCAACGATGGCATAAACGCCGCTTTCAATTTCGACAGTTTTCAGAACATCAGCGTTTGCAACGGTTGCGGACAATGCAGCAACCGCGAAGGTTAGAATATGTTTCAATTTGTTTTTCCCTGTTTTGTTTCGAAGCAGGCTATCAACCAAACAAATACTCGGGAATGTGACGAATAGGATCAGAGGAGCGGCGCGCACGCTATCGCCCAGGCACCTTGGAGTGTCATCAGCAGCAATTCGGATTGTGCTATGGCCGGAAATTGGCGTGAACTAGGCCTGTGCATGGTACGTTTTGGTGCGAATAATGCGTGGGTGACGGCGCTTGTCCTTTTACTGGTTGAATTGTCCTACTATCCTAGGGGAGTAGAACAGTCTGAACGCCGGAAACAGACCAAACAATTGGATCAAACAGTGATGAAATAAATGCGGTGACAGAAATTCAATGGCCAGTTTTTGGCCAGATTCAGCCGGTTTGTTTTTTAAGCTTACGCTCGCGATACAGGGTAAACATCCCCATCGTCACAACAATGCCCGCCCCGATCAACGTCAGATCATCGGGCCATTCGCCAAACACAAGCCAACCCAACAACAGCGCCCATAAAATGCCCGTATACCGGAACGGAGCGATAAACCCGATTTCGCCTTGGCGCATGGTCATCACGCTGGCCATATACCCGATCGGAATAAACAATGACGCCGTTAGCAACAGGCTACCGGAACGCATATCAAGATCAACCCAACCGGTTTGCAACGACGCAAAACCGCTGATCACCATAATGGCAGCCGCCGTCACAAACGCCACCGTCAAGGATGGCACATCCGCCGACATTTTACGCACAGTCAAATCGCGAATGGTCACAAACCCCACAGCGATCAATGCGTAAACCGACCACGCGTTAAATCCGTCGCCCCCGGGCCGGACAATCAATAGAACACCGGCCAGACCTACCAGAATCGCGATAATGCGCCGCCATCCCAACGGTTCACGCAAAAACAACGCCGCCGCCAAAGCCACAGTAAGCGGCAAGGATTGCAAAATCGCCGTGACATTGGCAATCGGACTGTGAAACAAAGCGGTCAGGAAAAAATAGGTCGCTGCTGCTTCGCTAAACGTGCGCAAAGCAATCATCTTCCAGTTTTGTTGCGACAGCTTAAACCGCAAACCGCCCATCATAAGGCCCAGTAGAAACAGCCAGATCGTGGTCAGAACACCGCGAACAAAAATTGCTTGAAACATCGGGATTTCCCCGGCCACTGATTTCATTGCCGTATCATTGAACGTATAGGCGGCCATGGCGATCACCATCAAACCGGCCCCACGCGTGTTGTCGGTGATTGCCATGTTGTTTCCTTTGTGATTCTGCCTAACAAGCAAATCCTGCTTGCACCAGTTCAAAATCGTTTGGTCAACAAACCAACATATGATAATAAACTAATATGTTATAGGAATACGAAACGAACAGGGATGAAAAATGATCGAAATCTGGAGAGAAATGGTGCTGGAAAATCCGGCGGCCTACATCACATGGGGCGGTTTTATGATCGCAGCTGTGTTTGGGTATGTTGTGTATGTGACCAATTTTTGCACCATGGGGTCGTTGTCTGATCTATTGAATTTTGGCGATTATCGCCGTTTGCGCTCGTGGTTTCTGGCCGCTGCCGTGGCGATGCTGGGGGTGGCCACATTGCAATATCTTGAAGTCGCGGATTATCGCACCTCGATGTATATGGCGCCCAATCTAACATGGTTGGCCAATATCGCCGGCGGGTTGATTTTCGGCTTTGGCATGGTGTTTTCCGGCGGTTGCCTTAGCCGCAATCTGGTGCGGGCTGGTGCGGGTGATCTGCGCTCGGTTACGGTTTTGCTGGTGGCGGGGCTGTTTGCCTATATGACAATCGGCGGTCTGCTTGGCCCCTTGCGCGTGGCGATCTTTACCGATGCGGCGATTGATCTGGAATCGATGGGCATGGAGGGCCAAGGCCTTGGGGATTTCATTGCCTATTTCACCTGAATGCCGCTTGCCACCTCAACCAACATCGCCTTGGCGATTCTGGCGGGCGGATTTATTCTATGGGCGTTTAAGGATAAGGGCTTTCGCACTTCGCCCGCGCATATCATCGCCGGTGTGGGCATCGGCCTGTGTGTAACGGCGGGCTGGTTGCTAACCGGATTGGCGCAGGATGAATTTGCCGATGTGGCGATTCCGCTGATTTCGCTGTCTTATGTGCGCCCTGCGGGTGACACGCTGGATTACCTGATGCGCGCCACAGCCTATGATTTTCCCAGCTTTAATGTGGTGACATTTGCCGGTGTTCTGGCCGGTGGATTTGTTGGCGCGATCAGCAAGAAAAGCCTTGCGATCCACACATTCTCCGACAAACGCGACACATGGCGCAACATGATTGGCGCCGCCCTGATGGGCATCGGCGGCGTGGTAGCCCTTGGCTGCACAGTTGGCCAAGGCGTAACCGGATTTTCCACCCTTGCCGTTGGATCCGGCCTAACATTGGCCAGCATCATCGGCGGCGGCATTTTCGGGCTGAAATACGTCGAATGGAAAATGATGCGCGAGGTTTAGCGCCCGCACATAACCACAAAGGCCTCGCGTGTTTTGCGGGGCTTTTTTTCGGCCAGTTTCCGCGACATGACCAAGATCATGTCGCACCTTGCGAATGTGGCGTTTAAATAGGCTCAACCCGTTTACCCGTGTCCTACGAAAGAAACCCCATGGAAAAAATTCTGATTGCTGTTGACGACGGTATGCCCCAACACGGGCACGGATTGCCAACGGCCCTGCAAATGACGGCATATCTGGGCAACGGTAAAAACCGCACCGACGGCGTGCGTTTTAACATGCGCGGCTGGCAGAAGTTCAAACTGGATATTTCAGCCATAGAAACCGCCGATACCATAACCTTTAACCTGGTGTTTTAGACATGAAACCAGCATATCTTGGCGTTATCATTGGCGTAGTTCTAACCAGCACGGTTACTGTCGGCGTCGGATATTTCGGCAACAACGGCCTGACCGAATCCGAGCTTGAAACCGCCCGCACCCTAAGCCTTGCCTCATTGCCACCGCTTCCCGCTGATCCTAGTAACAAATATGCAGATGATCCGGCCGCGCGGGCCTTTGGTGAGTTGTTGTTTTTTGATATGGATATGTCATTAAACCACGATGTGGCATGCGCCACTTGCCATCTGGACAATCGCCAATTTCAGGACGACCTACCGCAGGGCAAAGGTGTTGGCACAACCAATCGGCGCACCATGCCGTTGCGCGGAGTTGGCTATGCCTCATGGCTGTTCTGGGACGGGCGCAAGGATTCGGTTTGGTCACAGGCGCTTGGCCCTGTTGAAAGCGCGGTTGAGCACGGTTTTACCCGTTCGCAGGTGGCGCAATATATCGCCGAAACTTATGCGGCCGATTATGAGCCGATCTTTGGCCCCCTGCCCGATGTTGCAAACATTCCACCCGCCAGCCCTCTGGGGAACAAGACCCAACAGGCCGCATGGGCCGCTTTGCCCGCGCAAAAACAGGATGAGATCAACCGCGTCTTTGCCAATTTCGGCAAATCCATCGCCGCCTATGAACGCACTTTAATGCCCATTGAAAGCCGCTTTGACAGGTTTGCCACCGCGATGATCGCAGGCGAAACACCCACGGGTGACGCGGTGTTTACCCAACAGGAAATCGACGGGTTCAAGATTTTCGCCGGCAAAGGCGACTGCACCAAATGCCACAACGGCCCGCGCCTGACCGATGAGTTTTTCCACAATACCGGCATTGCCAGCCCGCAAAATCCGGTCACAGATCATGGGCGTCTGGATGCGCTGGATCAGGTTGCAAATGATATTTTCAACTGCAAGGGCGCATATAGTGACGCGGGAAAATCCGATTGTGGCGAATTGCGGTTTATGTCGCGTGACGAACATCTGTTTGACCGCGCCTTCAAGCCCCCCAGCCTGCGCGGTGTTGCCGATCGCGCGCCCTATATGCACGCTGGCCAAATCGCGACCCTTCCGTTGGTG
>CAMZKY010000002.1 GCA_947311455.1 uncultured Marinosulfonomonas sp.
CGTCCAGCAGCACATAAATCAAAACCGTAACCGCCAGCAGGCCGGCCCAGATGGTAGGGAGATCAATCATATCAAACATTGGAGTTTCCTTTCCCGGAAGTCGCGGAAATCAGGCTATCAATAGCAACAGTCGGCTGAATATCCAGCGGCGGTTGTTGATCGACGGGGGCCTTGCCCATCATGCGCAGGATATAAAACACCCCGAACCCGAACACCGAGAAATAGACCACGGCGAATGTTGCTAGGGTGGTTGCAATGGCGGGCGCGTCAATTGGTGAAATCGAATCCGCCGTGCGTAGCAATCCGTAAACCGTATAGGGTTGCCGTCCAACCTCGGTGACTGTCCAG
The DNA here is from genome assembly GCA_947311455.1 of uncultured Marinosulfonomonas sp. Classification (GTDB taxonomy): domain Bacteria; phylum Pseudomonadota; class Alphaproteobacteria; order Rhodobacterales; family Rhodobacteraceae; genus Profundibacter. The sequence continues at coordinate 349 of CAMZKY010000002.1, forward strand.
CCCGCAATCACAGCGATAAAGCCGGCTGGCCCCATTGCCAAAGCCGACCAGTGGAATAATCGCGTGTCAAATAATCGTCCGCGCCAACGTAACCAGAGACTAACCAAGCCTAATAGGGCCATTGCTGTGCCCAAGCCAACCATAACGCGGAATGCCCAGAACAGGATCAGGGCATTGGGGCGCTCGGTTTTGGGGAATTCTTTTAGGCCCTTAAGCTCTCCGTCAAGCGAATGGGTCAGGATGATTGATCCCAGTTTTGGTATTTCAAGCGCGTATTTGGTTTCTTCGGCCTCCATGTCTGGAATGCCAAACAGGATCAAAGGCGCGCCTTTGTGGGTTTCGAAATGCCCTTCCATTGCGGCAATTTTGGCGGGCTGGTATTCAAGCGTGTTCAATCCGTGTTCATCGCCAACCATGATTTGTGTGGGGGCAACAATCGCGGCCATCCACATGGCCATCGAAAACATCACCCGCGCGCCCACATTGGTTTTATCGCGCAGCAAATGCCATGCGCCAACGGCCCCCACCACAAAAGCGGTGGTTAGATAGGCGGCCAGCACCATATGCACCAGACGATAGGGGAATGACGGGTTGAAAATGATCTGCAACCAGTCTTCGGGGATGAATTGGCCAACGTCGTTTATGCTGTAACCAACCGGCGTTTGCATCCAGCTATTTGCCGAGGTGATCCAAAAGGCGGAAAAGAACGTGCCAATGGCCACCATTGATGTGGCGGCAAAGTGAAGTTTTTTACCAACCCGTTCCAGACCAAACAGCATAATGCCCAAAAATCCGGCCTCAAGGAAAAACGCCGACATAACCTCATAGGCCAATAGCGGCCCAAGGATCGGTCCGGTTCTATCGGCAAATACCGCCCAGTTGGTGCCAAATTCGTAAGACATCACAATGCCCGACACCACGCCCATGGCAAAAACCACGGCAAAAATTTTAATCCAGTATTTAAACAGCTGAATATAAACATCACGTCCGGTGATGATCCAAAGCAGCTCAAGAACCGCCAGATAACTGGCCAGCCCGATGGTAAAGGCGGGGAAAAGAATGTGAACGCCGATGGTAAACGAAAATTGCATACGCGCCAGATCAAGCGCGGAAAAGCCTAGAAATTCCATGGTGTTTCCTATTTGCAGTCTGAATCCTAGAATGATTCTAATATACAATTGCAAAAATTGCTAACGGCCATATGCGCGCAGGGGGCCTTGATCCTGAACTGAAATGCTTATAGCCCCGTGATAATTGATTTCGGAGCATTTCATGGCCAAAGAAAAGAAACCCAAACGCCCCCAGCAGGTGTTTACCCTGTTGATCGAAGTCGGGCGCAAATCCGGTGATGGGCTGCCGAAAAAGGCTTCGGGTGCGGCGTTGATGATTTATGCCAGCGGCGTAGACGAGGCAGAAGCGGTGCGCGAAACGGTGCTGATCCTGAAACAGGCCGATATGGCGCCGTTGGATGTGACGGGCTATGGCACGCTAGAAGAACGCGAGGCGCAGGGGCACGATATTTCCGATGATGAACGGGCCTTGATGCAACGTGCCTTGGATGAAAACAGCGTTGTTGTGGCGCAAATGACCCCGTTCTATGAGGATCGCAAACCCGCCGGAAAAGGACGAATAAATTGAAAACTGTCTTTCTCGATCTGGATGGCACCCTGACCGATCCAAAGCCCGGCGTGACCCGATCGTTTATCTATGCGCTTGAAAAAATTGGTATGGATGCCCCGTCCGAAGATGATCTGGAATGGGTGATTGGCCCCGCGTTAAAAGACAGCTTTGTTAAGCTGGGTGTGCCGGATGTAGATCAGGCTATTGTATTTTATCGCGAGCGTTACACGAAAAAAGGCCTGTTTGAAAACCGTGTTTATGACGGGATTCCCGAATTGTTGGCCGGTCTGCAAGACGCGGGTATTCAGATGTGTGTGGCCACGGCCAAACCCCACGCCTATGCCAAAATTATCACCAAACATTTTGGTCTGTCGCAGTATATGGCCCATGAGTTCGGCCCCGAACTGGACGGCACCCGCAACAACAAGGGCGATTTGTTATCCTACGCATTGGCGCAAACCGGTATCCACGCCAAAGATTCAATTATGGTTGGGGATCGTCACTATGACATCACTGCGGGCCATCACGTTGGCATGAAGGGCCTTGGTGTGACGTGGGGTTATGGGCTGAAGGGTGAACTGGATAGTGCCGACGCGGTGTTTGAAACGCCCGCCGATCTTTTGGCCTATTTAACCGCTTAAAGCTGCATTTCGGATTGCAGGATTGCGGCCTCATACGGCCCTAGGAACGGGCGCACCTTTTGGGTGTGACGCGGTAGGGTTTGCGGATTTACGTCCCGTAATAATGTTGTTTTCAAAATGTTTGGATCATTGGCGATACCACCAATAAACAGGCTTTCCATATAGCAGCCGGACACCTTGATAATTTCATGGCGATCAAACAGGATATGAAACAGTTGATGTGAAACCCCGGGTTTCGGGCGCCTGATTGCGCTGACATGATCCAGCAAATGATGTGCTTCGACAAGCACGCTATCTTGGCCAAACAGATATTCTACGTTTGTATTGTTAACCAGAATACGTTGCTTTGGATTGACAAAAACATTGTGCTGCAGCTGGTGATAGGGCGCGCGCATTTGAACGGGGCAAAACGCGCCCAGTGCTGGCACATTTTGTGAACCGATCCAGCGGATAGGCTGCACCCCGTTATCAAGGGTATGCACCATATCGCCAATCTTGAGGTGCTGGATTGCGATCTGGCCTACAGGTGTGCTGATTGTTGCGTCAGGTGAAATCGCCATAGCCAAACCAACAGGCTGGACCTGATCCGAGACACCAATAAAAGAAACAGCTTTGGAAATCTGGGTGTTGCCCTTGCTATTCAATAGATTTTTCAAAAGAAGAGGTGATAGGGAGGCCGTGTCGTTTATTTCGGCCTGAAACAAATGGCCGCTTTCCAGATTTTCTACCGTAAGCAAAGATGTATTTTGCTTTTTACTCCACGAATATGTAATCCGGAATTTTGCAATTTTGTCAAAAGGAACATTGGCAAGCGAGAAGCGGATGGTGTTGGATATATTGCGCGACATTATTTCAATGCGGTTCTCGTCAGAAATCAGAGAAAGCTGGAATTCCGGACCGCCCGCATTGCCGCACTTTGATGAGATTATTTGGTTTGCCTTCTGCGCAAGGTGGCCCGTTGAAAGCTCAACAATAACAGATCCTTCTTGATCCGCATTTGTGACGCTGGAAAAGATGTGGCTTTGGTGCGCAAACGGCATTGTTACAGGGGTGGTGCTGTGGACAAGTGGCTGGATTAGACCCATGTTATTAAATGCTCCGTATCATCAGGCGGCAACACGACAGGCAACAAGGATGTTTGCCTCATACTTTTTCAAAGTTCGCCGCGCGGACGCGCTGTACCCTCTACCTGTAAGTGGATCAAGCTCGGGGAAAAGTGCGCAAATTTCATCGATCTGATCTTTTTCAAAGCTTTTGGTTGATTGTGGCCCCGGCAGAAAGCTTTCGGTGGCAAGGCCCTCGGATAGCACCACCTGATGTTGATCAAACAGGATATGAACGTATTCGACATCGCCACCCTCTACGCGCAGAATGGAATGATCGTTGATCAAATCCTTGGCTGCAACCAACACTTCGGCATGGCCAAATAACAGCTCGGCCAAGGCATCCCGAATAAGAATGCGATGCTGGGGCGAAACCAAAAGGGTATTGTGATTTCCAAGCGCATTTTTTGCAATCCGGATCGGCGCAAATTTGTCTTTGGCGGGAACACTGCGTTTGCCAATCCATCGCAAAGGTTGATACCCTTGATCATGGGTGAAAACCAGATCGCCGGGTTCAAGATGCTCCACCGGTATTTCGCCTTTATCCGTCAGAATAAGCGTTCCGGCAACAAAGCATGGGATGGTGTCTATAATAACATTTGCAGTGCTGGCCTCACCTGTCGAACTGGTAACCGTATATGTAAAAGACGTGGTTTCCAGATCATTATCCGTTGATATCGAAAGGGTACCATCGGCGTTTAGCATAATCTCTTGGCCGTTGTTCAGGACGACCCTCTGCCCGACACTTATGGGTTGGCCGTTGATATGCGTAACGCTGAGTGTGCCGGTGGTGGCGTTAGCGTCATTTGCTAACACATCAAGATCGTGCGTGCCGCCCATCACCAGATTAATACTATCATCAACCGCTGTTAAAACTGTTTGGCCGCTGTTGCCCGCAATTAATAGATTGGTGTCATAAGAGGAATCAATGCCATCGGCGATTCCGATCCGTAAGGAATTCAACACACCAACATTTACCGGAATTTTCAGGGTAAGCGTAACGGTTAGCCCATCCATTTCCGTGTTGTAGGTGTCGTTTGTATTATCAAGATACAGGTTCTGATTGGTGGCCGGGTTTACATCGCCAACGCTGCCACCCACGACGCTTTCAACAAAATTCCCATTTATCCAAACACCCAAAGTATCGGAATATGTGCTATAGTATTCGGGGTATTCTTCCGAGCTCATGGTGAACTGAAGCGTTAAAAAATCGCCTGTCGGCACAAAATCAATATCAAGGATTGCGGCATCATATGTTGATGTGCCCGCAATCGCATTGAACTGTGCGTCATTGTCAACGCCTGCGGTGTTGGTGGATCGACCTGTTGTCTGGTTGGCTTCGCCGTAGGAATTCGTGACATCGCGGACTTGCCCCGTCGAAAGAATAACGCCCGTATCCGCCGGGGTTAGCGTATCGGATACCGCATCGCCATTAGTGTAAATGCCGGATGATCGTGTGTCACCCGTATAGCTGGCGCCAACAACTGTGACGCCACTCCCGAATATTTCCTCCGCCATCTGCATTGCAGTCGCGTTTATGTCGATCGGAAGTTCCGATGCTGTTACCATGCCTGCCCCCACCCTTGGAAACAGCGCAAACGCCGACAGGGGAGTATCCCCACGGACCTAGTTGGTCTTTATATTCTACCGCTCGATTTGAACCACGTTGGATTCACGTTTGCCCTGTATTGGGTCAATTGTTTTCCGTATAAAAGCAAATTTTTTCAGTGTTGTTAACCCCTTACGTGAGTATTTTTTCATTTTGCAACATTTTTATTGGTTTCCACTGAAAAACCAAATATTCCTTAGAAAAAATATGCGCGTCTTTAACCGAAATGCTGCTTACAGCGATAAGGAAATTCTAAAATGTCCAAAATGATTGATCCAGTCCAGCTAAGCGCCGAACTCATCCGTTGCCCATCCGTGACACCAACAGAGGGCGGCGCGCTTGTGTTGCTTGAAAAACTGTTGTCTGCCAACGGGTTTACCTGCACACGAGTTGATCGTGGAGACACAGCCAACCTATATGCGCGATGGGGCAACAAAGGCCACGCGCGCACATTCGGCTTTAACGGCCATACCGATGTTGTGCCCGTGGGGGACGAGGCCGCGTGGACATTTGGCCCGTTTAGCGGCGAAATTCGTGATGGCATCCTGTGCGGTCGCGGGGCAACCGACATGAAAACCGGTGTTGCCGCCTTTGCTGCCGCCGCCATTGATCTGGTGCAAAAAACACCACCTGACGGCGCGGTTGTGCTTGCCATTACCGGCGATGAAGAAGGCGACGCCACCGATGGCACCGTTGCGTTGTTAGACTGGATGGAGCGTGAAAACGAAGCGATGAGCGTCTGTCTGGTCGGCGAGCCAACCTGCCCCGATGTCATGGGCGAAATGATGAAAATTGGCCGTCGTGGATCAATGACGGGGTATTTCACCGTCAAAGGTGTGCAAGGCCACGCCGCCTACCCACACCGCGCTAATAATCCGCTGCCGGCGATGATGCGGCTGATGGATCGTTTGGCCAGCCATGAAATGGATCAAGGCACCGATCATTTTGATGCGTCAACACTGGCGATCACCACGGTGGACACGGGCAATCCGGCCAATAACGTGATCCCCGCCGAATGCAAAGCCACCGCAAACATCCGGTTTAATGATGCGCATACGTCGGCCAGTGTTACCAAATGGCTGCGCGCCGAGGCCGATAAAATCGAGGCCGAGTTTGGCTTGACTGTTGAACTGGCAACCAAGGTTTCAGGCGAAAGCTTTTTAACCGCGCCCGGTGAACTCTCGGATCTGGTTGCCGCGTCGATCGAGGCGGAAACAGGGGTCAAGCCGGTGCTTTCCACCACAGGCGGCACATCCGATGCGCGATTTATGAAAAACCATTGTCCGGTGGTTGAATTCGGCTTGGTTGGCAAAACCATGCATCAGGTGGATGAACGGGTCGAAGTGGAACAGATCATCCAGCTTAAGGCGGTGTATGCGCGTATCTTGAAAGATTATTTTGCATGACCCGCTGGATTGCAAAAACCTGCGATCTGGAAACTTGTCAGGAATTGCGGCGCATTGTGTTTATCAAAGAACAAAATGTGCCGGTGACCAGAGAGGTGGACGGGTTGGATAGGGATGCCATTCACCTACTGGCGTTTCAGGATGACGAACCCGCCGGAACCGCGCGGATTCTGGTGCGCGGAGATACAGGCAAGATAGGCCGCGTTTGTGTCTTGAAACACTATCGCGGCACCGGATTAGGGGCCGATTTAATCAATGCGGCACTGGATCAAATGCGCGGTATCGACGGGGTGAAAACCGCCAAATTGGGCGCACAGGTTAACGCGGTGGGGTTTTATCAGGCGCTGGGCTTTGCTGAAATTGGCGATGAATACATGGATGCGGGCATTCGCCATATTGATATGGAACGCGCGCTTTGAGGCGCAAAACCCTTGTGGTGATGGTAAAGGTACCAAATCTTGGCCGCGTCAAAACCCGTCTTGGCCGTGACATGGGCGCGGTTGATGCAACGTGGTGGTTTCGCCATCAGGTCGCGCGTCTGTTGCGCAATGTGTCTGATCCGCGTTGGGATGTGGTGCTGTCGGTTTCGCCGGATATTGCGGGCGTTTTCAGCCGCGTTTGGCCCAATTCCTACCCCCGTATGGCCCAAGGGCGCGGTGATCTGGGTGCACGTATGGTGCGGGCGTTTCGGGAATTGCCTCGTGGGCCTGTGGTGCTGATCGGGGGCGATATTCCCGGGGTCACGCGCACGCTTATCGCGCAGGCTTTTGCACAAATAGGCCCACATGATACGGTGTTTGGCCCCGCCACCGACGGGGGCTATTGGCTGGTTGGGATGAAACGGGTGAAACCTGTGCCCATGGGCCTGTTTAAAAATGTGCGCTGGTCAACCAAACATGCGCTTGCCGATACGCTGCTAACGTTAGAGGGTCAAAGCGTCGGATGCGCCGATACGCTGCAAGACGTTGATACCCTAAAAGACCTGCAAAAGATTGTCCTATGATCGCAGGGGCAATGCGTGATAGGGCAGGCGCATGAAAAAAATACCTACAAAAGAAGAAATCCTACAGTGGATTTCCGACAATCCCACCCTGACCAGTAAACGCGACATTGCCAAAGCCTTCGGCATTAAAGGCGCGGCGCGCATTGATTTGAAACGTATCCTGCGCGAACTGGCCGCCGAGGGACATCTGGAAAAACGCAGTAAAACCTACCGCGATCCAAATCGCTTACCGCCTGTTTCGGTGCTGCAAGTGCAAGCTCCCGACGCCGATGGCGACATGATGGCGGCGGCGCTTGAATGGCATGGCGATGGCGATGCGCCGCGTGTGCTGATCGTTGCCAAACCATCCGATCCGGCGCTTGGCGCAGGTGATCGCATTTTGGCCCGTTTGACCGCCGTTAAAGGCGAAGATTACCAATACGAGGCACGTTTGATCCGCCGCATCGGCACCAACCCGATCCGCATTCTCGGGGTGTTTCACATGGGGTCAGAAGGTGGGCGCATCACCCCCGTTGATAAAGGCAGCGACAAAGAATGGCGCGTGCATGCAAAAGATGTCAACAACGCCAAAAAAGGCGAATTGGTCGAGGCCGAGCTGGCCGGCCCGCGTGGCCGCATGGGCCTGCCGCGCGCCCGTATTGTGGCGCGTTTGGGTGATCCGACCCAGCCCAAAGCGGTGTCTTTGATTGCTATCCATCAACACGGCATTCCTGATCATTTCCCCGATGCGGTGATTGCTCAGGCGGATCGCGCCAAACCTGCCCCTTTGGGTAAACGCGAAGATTTGCGTGATTTGCCATTGGTTACCATTGATCCGGCTGATGCGCGCGATCATGATGATGCCTGTTACGCCCACGCCGATGACGATCCGAGCAACAAAGGCGGGCATGTGGTTTGGGTGGCGATTGCCGATGTGGCGCATTATGTGACGCCCGGATCAGAACTGGATCGCGAGGCGCGCAAGCGCGGCAATTCCAGCTATTTCCCTGATCGTGTGGTGCCGATGCTGCCTGATCGTTTATCGGGCGATTTGTGTTCGCTGCACGAAGGCGTGCCGCGCGCCTGCATGGCGGTGCGCATGGTGCTGGATGCGGATGGCACCAAAATCAGTCACCGTTTCACCCGCGCAATGATGAAATCGGTGGCCTCGCTGAATTACGAAGAAGTGCAGGCTGCTGTTGATGGTGATGCAAACGACAAAACCGGGCCGCTGCTTTCAGGTGTGTTAGAGCCGCTTTATGCCGCTTATCGTGCCTTGGCCAATGCGCGCAAACATCGCCAGCCGCTTGAGCTTGATTTGCCGGAACGCAAGATTGTTCTGGATGATGACGGCACCGTGCGTTCGGTTGATTATCGTGATTGGCTGGATGCCCACAAGATGATCGAGGAATTTATGGTGCTGGCCAATGTTGCCGCCGCCGAAGAATTGATTGCCAAACGCCAGCCATTGTTATTTCGGGTGCACGAAGAACCCAGCCCTGAAAAGCTGGACGCGCTACGCGAAACAGCACAATCGGCGGGGTTGAACTTGGCCAAAGGGCAAGTTCTGCAAACGCGGCATTTGAACAATCTGCTGAAACAGGCGCGCGAAACCGAGTTTTCGGAACAGATCAGTATCTCAACCCTACGTTCCATGCAGCAAGCCTATTACGGGCCGGAAAATTTCGGTCATTTTGGTTTGGCGCTGAAATCTTATGCGCATTTCACCTCACCGATCCGGCGCTATGCGGATTTGATTGTGCACCGCGCGTTGATAGCGGCGCATGGTTGGGGCGATGATGGGTTGACGCCTGACGAAATTGCACGGCTTGAAGAAACCTCGAAACATATTTCCGACACCGAGCGCCGTTCGATGATGGCAGAGCGTGACACTACGGATCGATATTTGGCGTCGTATTTATCAGAACGTGTGGGCACTGAATTCAACGCGCGCATTTCAGGCATTGCCCGTTTCGGGGTGTTTGCGCGGCTGGATGAAACAGGGGCGGATGGTTTGATTCCGATCCGCACATTGGGGCGCGAATATTTCACCCATGATGAACAGGCGCAGACCCTGACGGGCGAACAAACCGGGCTTAAGCTGGGTTTGGGCACGCTGATCACCGTGCGTTTGGCCGAGGCCGACGGGGTGACGGGCGGATTGATTCTGGAGCTGCTGACGGTTGAAGGGAAATCCCCACCCAAAGGTGGCAGTGGGCGGCGCGGGCGCGGGCCGGTGCGGCGCAAGGCAAATAAATCGCAGCGCAAAAAGGCCAAAGCCAAACGCAAAGTGGCGCGCACCCGTAAATGACGCGGGCACTCATCGCTTCCTTACGGGCGCTCTTTTTGACTGAAGCGGCCCGTAAGGGCCAATGAAGGGTTAGGGAAGATGATACAGCGCGGCGCGCATACGCGCGATGTAGTTCGTTAGAACCGGATCATTTTTAATCAAATTGCTAACTTCGGTTGGCAACGGGATTGAGGCAATACCCGACAGCATCGGACAAACGCTTGCATCTGCGGCGGTGGGTTCATCCCCGAAAAGAAACGGTTTATCCCCCAGTTGCTGTTTGATCGCCGTCAGATCAAGGGCAACACGCTGCGCCCGTTCTGTTTCAGTAAATCGCCCGATGCCTTGGGTATACAGACCCGCCTTAAGGGATTTGCGAATTTTGTTGGCGATCACGCCACGGATCAGTTTGGGGATCATTCCGAAAATTGTATTGCGGGTGATTTCCCATACATCATCACGCAACCAACGATCAGCCACCTGATGAAAATACAGATGTTCTTCGGCCATTCGGATAAAAGCCCTTGATGCGGCGCGTTGTTCACCGGTTAAGCCTTTGTCAAAATCGGCCCCTTGTTTTTCCAGATAGGCGCGGATGTTTTCACTGTCGGGAATAAGGGTCTGATCCACCTTAAGAACCGGTAGTTTCGCCTTTGGCATCTTGCGGGGGTCGGTGATTTTGCCTTGCCATTCCTGCCCTGACATATTCAGCAAACAAATCGCCTTAACCACAAAAGGGCTGCTTCCGGGTTCACCAAAATGGGTTTCAAACATAAGTAAAGTTAGCATTTCATTCTCCTGATTTTCCCATCTCTTATACGCGGCCCCCTTGTCAATTTCTGTCAGGAGGATGTAAGATTTCTTCATGACCCGCACAAATCGCCTTTTTCGCCTTTTGCAAGCCCTGCGCACCCTGCCCAACCCTGTAACAGCGGCGCGGCTGGCCGAGGAGACCGATGTATCGGAACGCACGATTTATCGCGATATCGACACCCTGCGCGGGGTTGGGGCGATCATTGATGGCACGGCGGGCTATGGGTATGTGTTAACCGAAGATGCCGCTGTTCCGCCAATGTCGTTTGAACCGGAGGAAATCGAGGCCTTGGTTCTGGGTCTGAGAGAGGTTGCGCAGATTGGCGATGCCGCACTGGTGCAATCTGCGAAATCCGCCCTGAGCAAACTGCAAGCGCGGCTGCCGGATGGGCAGGCGCACCGGCTGAAACACGCAGTTTTGTCGGCCAAACGATTTGCTGAAATCCCCAAGGCAACCGTCGATGCGGGCGTGTTGCGGCGGGCCTGTTGGGATGAGGTTGAAGTTGCGTTTTCCTATGTGGATGGCAAAGGCGATGAAACGACGCGAAATGTTAAGCCATTGGGTATTTCCTTTATGGATAGATCGAATTGTTTGATTGCCTATTGTTTGCTGCGAAACGGGTTTCGGGCCTTTCGTCTGGACCGGATGCAAAACCTGTCTGTTACCGACAAATCGTTCCGTCCACACCGTGTGCCGATGTTGCGTGATGCATTAAGCCATTATTCGCAAGAGGCGATCAAAGCGGCGGCAAATCGCTTGAATTAAATAATGTGGTTTTACGAGCCGGAATTCCGGCGTAAGTTTGCGTATATTATTTTAAATTTACAGGTGGTTGTTGTGTTACGTTTTGTCCTTGTTTTGGGCGCTTTATCTGCTTTTCTTAGTGAACCGATTTTCGCAAATAATTTGGTTGTCACAAAATCTGTCCGCCCGCCGGCGCGATTGGTTGTTGGCCGTATGCAAATTCAAAGCTTGCGAAAAGCTGCGTTTGCTGCGCCTATATCAAAGCATCCAGTTTCAAGGCCGTCGGGGGGAAACGTGACACAAGCGAGCACGTCAGGAAACGCAAGATTTAACCAGTGGATCAAAAGGTTTCGGGGGCGCGCATTGGCCCGGGGAATTTCGCCCAACGTGTTTGACCGCGCGTTTCGCGGTGTGAAATACAATGCCGGTGTGGTGGCCAAGGATCGTAATCAATCGGAATATACGCGGCAAATCTGGGATTATCTGGATCGCGCAGCCTCGCCGGTGCGGGTGAAAAACGGCAAAGCCGCGCTACGGAAATATCGTAGTTTATTTGACAGGATTGAAAAACGTTACGGGGTCGAGGCAGAGGTTGTTGCCGCGGTTTGGGGGCTGGAAAGCGCGTATGGCGCGACGCGCGGCGATATCAATATTGTCGAGGCATTGGCCACTTTGGCCTTTGATGGACGGCGCGGTAAATTTTTTGAACAAGAGCTAATCGCCGCATTGAAAATCCTTCAATCGGGTGATGTTTTGCCGCGTAACATGACGGGATCGTGGGCGGGTGCGATGGGGCATACACAATTTATGCCGACCAGCTATCTGGCCTATGCCCAGGATTTCACCGGTGATGGTAAGCGCGACATCTGGGGTAAAGACCCGAGTGATGCGCTGGCGTCAACGGCGGCTTATTTGTCAAAATTTGGTTGGCGCAAAGGCCAGCCGTGGGGCGTAGAGGTAAAACTGCCGCGCGGGTTTAACTATGCGCTTGCCAGTCGCAAAATCCTGAAAAACCCCGGGGATTGGGGTGCACTGGGTGTACGTTCGGTAAAGGGTGGGGTTGTGCGAAATTATGGTCGCGCGTCGATCTTGTTGCCAGCGGGGGCCAAAGGGCCAGCGTTTATGATCTTTAACAATTTTGCGGTGATCGAACGCTATAATATGGCGGATGCTTATGTGATTGCTGTTGGGCATTTATCGGACTTATTGCGCGGCGGCGAGCCGATCAAGGCAAGCTGGCCACGCGGGTATGAGCCTTTGTCATTCACCGAGAAAAAGGAAATGCAGCGCCGTCTAACGCGGCTTGGATTTGATAGTGACGGTGTGGACGGAATTATCGGGCCAAACACCATTTCGGCCATCCGGGCCTTTCAGGTTTCGGTTGGGGTAACGCCGGATGGATTCCCTTCGACGCAGCTGTTGAAGCTGCTGAAGCGGGATCAATAGCTGAGGCACCGCGCTAGAATCGGTCAATCAATCCAGTTTTTGATTAACCATCAAATAGCTATTGTATTTGCGAAAGTTTTCGGAGCTGCGGTTTTTACTGATAATTTGGTATCGATGCGGGTTAGGCCAAGGCGAACCACATTGAATTTCATCAAACGCCGCAACCGGATACCCGCCGCCAAATTTTTCATCAAGGCTACTTTTCGTGAATTCTTTGAACGAAAACAATCCAACACAATGGTGTGACCCGTTTTGTTCAGCACAGCTATGGATTTTGTTAGAAAAATGGATCTGCACCAAGCCTTGCGCACGCGGTTTA
>CAMZKY010000003.1 GCA_947311455.1 uncultured Marinosulfonomonas sp.
GCGATACCCAAGAATATACCCATCTTTTTCAAGTCGCTTTAACCGCGCCTGAGTAGGAGATTTAGAAAGGCCAATTCTCGTGGCTAAAACCGTAATGCTTTGCCGCCCGTCTCTGGCCATTTCCTTTAAGATTCCCTGATCAAATTGATCAAGGCCGATTCCATCCATTTGCATTGATATACCCCATAATTTCAGTCGAATTCTCTAGTTTATCCATCATTTAAAGACATATTTCTTGAATTATGGCGATAACATGAACCTAACACAAGGGACACATCATGCAAAAATACACGGATCAAAGCCAAAACATAAAAACGCTTATCGCGCTGGCCAGCCTTGATGCACAGGCACGAGGAAAAATTACCAAACGCGCAATTGGCCTTATTCAAGATATACGTGCTGCAAAAGATCCCGGCATGATGGAAGTATTTCTAGCGGAATATGGTTTATCAACCCAAGAAGGGATCGCCCTAATGTGTTTGGCCGAAGCCCTTTTGCGGGTGCCGGATGCCGACACCATTGATGCCCTGATCGAAGATAAAATTGCGCCTTCGGATTGGGGAAAACATCTTGGAAAATCGTCTTCTTCTTTGGTCAATGCGTCCACATGGGCGCTATTGCTCACAGGCAAAGTGTTAATGCATCCACAAGAAAATTTGGCGGGGCAGCTACGTGGCGCCATTAAACGCGTCGGTGAGCCGGTCATTCGGCGTGCCGTCGGACGGGCGATGCGCGAAATGGGGCGTCAATTCGTGTTGGGAGAGAATATCAATGCGGCTTTGACACGCGCACAAGTTCTTGAAAAGCAAAGCTATACTTATTCATACGACATGCTGGGAGAGGCCGCATTAACAGAATCTGACGCGCGGCGCTATCACCTTGCATATTCCGAAGCGATCACCTCGATTGCTAACCGTTGCTCAGACGATGATATTCGCAAAAATCCGGGAATATCGATTAAGCTTTCCGCACTGCATCCCAGATACGAGGTGGCCCAAAAAAACCGCGTTCTAAAAGAATTGGTGCCCCGCGTGCGTGCGCTTGCGGGTTTGGCCAAAGCTGCGGGTATGGGGTTTAATATCGACGCCGAAGAGGCCGGTCGGCTGGAATTATCGCTCGAGGTGATTACACAGGTTTTGCAAGATCCGTCGCTTGCCGGATGGGATGGGTTTGGCGTGGTCGTGCAGGCCTACGGCCCCCGTGCCACGCAGGTTATCGAGCAGCTTTATACACTGGCAACCCGTCTGAATCGGCGCATTATGATCCGTTTGGTAAAGGGTGCCTATTGGGACACCGAAATCAAAAATGCGCAGGTGATTGGCGTTGATGGGTTTCCCGTGTTCACCAGTAAGGCCGCCACCGATATTTCCTATATCGCCAACGCGCGCCGCCTTTTGCAACTGACCGATCGAATATACCCTCAATTTGCCACGCATAATGCCCACACGGTTGCGGCCATTCTGGAAATGGCAGATGATCCACATTCTTACGAATTCCAGCGTCTTCATGGTATGGGTGAGCAACTGCATGACATTGTTTTAAAACAAAACAACACGCGTTGCCGCATCTATGCCCCCGTTGGCGCACACAAAGATTTGCTGGCATATCTGGTGCGTCGATTGCTTGAAAATGGGGCAAACAGTTCGTTCGTAAACCAGATTGTTGATGAAACAGTGCCGCCTTTGGTTGTCGCCGCGGATCCGTTTGAACAGATCATCAAAGATGCTGCCATCCCCACGGCCCCCAATCTATTCATGCCAGACAGGATCAATTCGCACGGCTTCGATATCACTGATGCAAACGATCTAGCCACGATCAATGAGGCCCGAAATATTCATAAACATGAGGTTTTTTCCGCCTCGCCTTTGCTTGCGTCATGCGCCACGCCCAACACAGCCCAGCCTGTTGGAAACCCGGCCGACACCACCGATATCGTCGGCCATGTTTCGCCTGCTAGCTTGCTAGACATTGAAACAGCGCTTTCATCTGCACAAATTTGGGATGCACCCGTTGAAAAGCGGACAGAAATATTAAACCATGCGGCCGACCTGTTTGAGCAGGATTTCGGAGCGATCTATGCGCTTTTAACCCGCGAGGCTGGTAAATCTCTTTTAGATGCCGTCGGGGAATTAAGAGAAGCGGTTGATTTTATGCGTTACTATGCGCATCAGGCCCCATTCAATACCGCCCTGCCTGTGGGTGTTTTCACCTGCATATCACCGTGGAATTTTCCGCTGGCAATCTTTAGCGGCCAAATCGCAGCGGCGCTTTCTACTGGCAATGCTGTTATTGCCAAGCCTGCCGAACAAACCCCGTTGATTGCAACCCATGCGATTAAATTGATGCACAAAGCCGGTGTTCCCCGCCATGCCTTACAGCTTTTGCCCGGAGATGGCACAAGCGTAGGAGCTGCCGTAACGTCCGATCCGCGTGTGAATGGTGTTTGCTTTACAGGATCAACCCGCACCGCTTTAGAAATCCGCAAAGCAATGGCACAAAATCTGGAGCCAAATGCACCGCTGATCGCAGAAACGGGGGGAATCAATGCGATGGTTGTCGACAGCACGGCCCTACCCGAGCAGGCCATCAAGGATGTCATCGAAAGTGCATTTCAATCTGCCGGCCAAAGATGTTCGGCCCTGCGCTGTCTCTATGTGCAAGATGATATCTATGATCAGTTTTTGCCCATGTTAACCGGCGCGATGGACGAAATTTCCATGGGCGACCCGTGGGACATTTCAACCGATTGCGGGCCACTCATTGATCAAACCGCCCAAACCGATATTCAAAACTATATTGCCAATGCTTCTGAAAGCGGCCGTGTTATCAAGCAAAATCCGCCCCCCAATTCTGGATTCTTTCTTGGCCCGACCCTGATTTCAATCAACGGCATCTGCGATCTATCACAAGAAATATTCGGGCCTGTCCTGCACATAGCGCGGTTTAAATCAGGACAACTGGATCAGGTGATAAATGATATCAACACAACGGGTTATGGCCTTACGTTTGGCCTTCATACACGCATTGATGATCGCGTTCAGCATGTTATTGATCGGTTAAATGTTGGAAATATTTATGTGAATCGCAATCAAATTGGCGCGGTGGTTGGCTCACAACCCTTCGGAGGAGAGGGGCTTTCCGGAACGGGGCCCAAAGCCGGCGGGCCGATGTATTTAAGCAGGTTTGTAACGGAAAGAGAGAATACGTGCGTTGACACGGACACACAAACCTTACCCGGGCCAACGGGTGAATCCAATCGGTTAAGCGTTACCCCGCGTGGAATGATCCTGTGTCTCGGGCCAAGCAAAGCTATTGCCGAAAAACAGGAAAAAGCGGTCACAAATTTGGGCGGAACTGCCCAAATCATGCCCGACTTACGCGCATCGGATTTAATCAACTTCCCTGAAATAGCCGGGGTCGTGTTTTATGGAGAAAAAAGCGAAGCGCGCCTATATGCGCAAGCATTGTCCAAGCGTGATGGGCCAATATTGCCGTTAATCACTAAGGCACCAATCGCAGCCGATGTTCTGGTTGAACGGCATGTTTGTATCAACACAACCGCATCTGGCGGGAATGCTGAGTTGTTGGCAACAGCTTCCTAAATTTACAATCAATTCAATTGGCGATTATATTTGTGTAGTTGTTTCCGCGTTTTAACGTAGCCTTATGATTCCATTATTCCGGAATAATGGAATCAGTTAACCGACTGCTTTTCGCCTCCTATACGTAAAAAATATACAGTTATTTTATTGAGACCTCAGCATAACCCGCTTTTACATCACATCAAGGATACAAATCCGTTTGGTGGATGTAATTGGGCAGCCTAAATCGGGAATTTATGGTTTTTCGAATGGGTTTTCGTGATTTCA
>CAMZKY010000004.1 GCA_947311455.1 uncultured Marinosulfonomonas sp.
CGAACATTAATCGAACAGAGTCTCCTTTCAAATGGGCCGGTTTTCAGGGAGCAGGTCAAGCGCAACACGCACCGCCTCTTGCCTGAATTCGGCTGATTGTTTCGTTCCCATTCTCGTTCTCCTTTTGCGCAAAATACGTGGTTAAAGGAGCGGCACAATTCCGCGACAGGTGCAGATCGAGATATACAAAGAAAAAGCCGAGCTGTTTTGACTTAATCCCACCCAGAAGATTGTGGAATTTAACAGGTAGTCTTTAGCTCAATAATAAAAAGTTTCCCGCCAAACTATGTGTTAAACAGGAAGTGCATCACATCGCCATCCTTAACTTCGTAAGATTTGCCTTCGACCCGCATTTTGCCCGCGTCTTTTGAACCGTTTTCGCCTTTGAATTCAACATAGTCATCATAGGCGATGGTTTCGGCACGAATAAAGCCGCGTTCGAAATCACCGTGGATCACACCCGCGGCCTGGGGTGCCATTGTACCAACGCGAATTGTCCATGCGCGGGCCTCTTTGGGGCCAACAGTGAAATAGGTTTCCAGATGCAACAGCTCGTACCCAGCGCGGATCAGGCGATCTAGGCCAGCCTCTTCCAACCCCATTTCCGACAGGAACATTTCGGCCTCGTCGTCTTCAAGCTGGCTGATTTCTTCTTCGATCTGGGCGGAAATCACCACAGTGGCATTGCCCTCGGCCTTGGCCATTTCAGCGACTTTGGCGGAATGGGCGTTGCCAGTGGCGGAGGCGTCTTCTTCGACGTTGCACACGTATAGAACCGGTTTGGTGGATAGCAGTTGCAGCATTTTCCACGCTTTGGCGTCTTCTTCGTCAACCTCGACCAAACGCGCGGGCTTGCCGCTTTCCAGCATTTCCATAGCTTCTTTTAACAGACGTTCCTGTTGCACTGCGTCTTTGTCGCCGCCACGCACTTTGCGCGACAGGCCTTGCAGGCGTTTTTCGATCGATTCCATGTCGGCCAGCATCAATTCCATTTCGATGGTTTCGGCATCGGCTACAGGGTCAACGCGCCCGTCCACATGGGTGATATCATCGTCTTCGAAACAGCGCAGCACATGGGCGATGGCATCGACTTCGCGGATGGTGGCAAGGAACTGGTTTCCTAACCCCTCGCCTTTGGAGGCCCCTTTGACCAGACCGGCAATGTCAACAAATGTCATGCGGGTGGGGATGATGGTTTTCGATCCGGCAATTTCGGCCAGTTTATCAAGGCGTTTATCAGGAACGCCCACTTCGCCGACGTTGGGTTCAATGGTGCAAAACGGGAAATTCGCAGCCTGTGCCGCGGCGGTTTTGGTGAGCGCGTTAAACAGTGTTGATTTGCCGACATTCGGCATGCCAACGATACCCATTTTAAAGCCCATGATAAGATCTCCTGAATTGCGGTTTGGCGCATGTAGGGCGCG
This sequence comes from uncultured Marinosulfonomonas sp., assembly GCA_947311455.1. GTDB lineage: Bacteria > Pseudomonadota > Alphaproteobacteria > Rhodobacterales > Rhodobacteraceae > Profundibacter. The sequence continues at coordinate 1,425 of CAMZKY010000004.1, forward strand.
GAGTGGGGGAAGGTCAAGGTGGTGGCACAATTCTTGCCCATTCAGCATTGATTTTTGCATGTTTTTCCCGCAAACCCCGTGCAACAGATAGGGGAATTGGCCATGACACGGATTGATCGTAAATTTGAACAACTGCGCAAAGCGGGGAAAAAGGCATTTGTGTCTTATACAATGGCGGGTGATCCCGATTTTGAAACCTCGGTTGCGATTGCCAAAGGCCTGCCGGCGGCGGGGGTGGATATTATCGAACTTGGCTTGCCGTTCACCGATCCGATGGCGGACGGACCAACCATCCAGCTGGCCGCGCAACGCTCGCTTGCGGCGGGGATGACGCTGCAACGCACGCTGGATGTGGTGCGGGAATTTCGCAAAGGCGATGATGAAACGCCAATTGTGTTGATGGGCTATTATAACCCGATTTATAGCCGAGGTGTGGATAAATTTCTGGTGGACGCCAAAGAGGCCGGCATTGACGGGATGATCGTGGTTGATCTGCCGCCTGAAGAAGACGCCGAACTGTGCATTCCTGCGCAACAGGCGGGATTGAATTTTATTCGCTTGGCAACGCCGACCACCGACGCAAAGCGCTTGCCGAAGGTTTTGCAAAATACCTCGGGGTTTGTGTATTACGTTTCAGTGAATGGCACCACAGGGGCGGCCGAGGCTGAGGCCACCGATGTTGGTCCCGAAGTGGCACGCATCAAGGCCAGCACCGATTTGCCGGTGATCGTGGGTTTTGGCATCAACACACCGGACAAAGCCCAAGGCGTGGCCCGCGTGGCAGATGGCGCGGTTGTCGGATCGGCGATTGTGGCTAAAATCGGGGCAGGTGACTGCGTTGAAGACGTGCTGGCCTTTGTGAAAACCCTGTCAGACGGCGCCCACCGCGCCTGATTTCCGCTACAGAAAGGAGCGCCGCTGTGCGGCTCGCTTGATATCTCGCCCCTTGCGAGGGCTCGGGTCTGCCTCCGGCGGGGACATTTCAGCGAAAAAGAAGAATTGGGTTTGGTGATTTAAATCATTTGGAAATTGGCAAAAAACGGGATAAGCTGTGGGTTAAGTGTTTAATTCAGGAGCCTCGTATGTCTGTGCCATCATTAAGTGATAAAATCCTTGCTATCCGCAAAGCCAATCCTGCCAACCGAATGGCGCGCCATTTTGATCCGGATTACTTTAACGGGTTAAGCGCAGCTGATCAGGCGCGCATGGCGCGAATTGTGGCCACGGGGGTTGCCAATACGGATAGCAGCATGGGGGCCTATGCGATGGATCCATCAGATTACAACGATTTCGCCCCGTTCTTTGATGCACTTATTCGGGATTTTCACGGCATTACGGGCGAAATTTCGCAGCCTCATGACTGGGATGTGTCGACCAAAGCCTGTGATCTGGGCGCGATTGACGGAAAACTGAAAGACGTATCGATGCGGGTGCGTGTGGCGCGCAATGTGGCCTCGTTTCCTTTGCCCGGCGCGATGAACCGCAATCAGCGTGTGGCCTTTGAGGATGAGGCCGTGTTGGCGTTTGAAAAGCTGATTGAGCATCCCGAATACGGGGGCCAATATTTGTCGATCACGCCGGGATCAAAGCATGAAATTGACAGTGCGGAATATGATCGCCGCGTGGCGGCGCATCAAATGTTTAAAGACATGAGCAACGACCGGTTTTTGAATGTGGCAGGGATCAGCAATGATTGGCCTTACGGGCGCGGCATGTATGTTTCAAAGGCGCAGGATTTTCTGGTGTGGGTGGGCGAAGAAGACCATTTGCGCATCATGTCGATGCAAAAAGGCGGTGATCTGAATGCGTTGTTTGGCCGTTTGCATGCGGGGCTTGAGATTTTGTCCAAGGTTTTACCGCCTTTTGCCATGTCGGATAAATACGGTGCGGTGGCGTCTTGCCCGACCAATTTGGGCGCTGGCATGCGCGCCAGCTTGCATATGAAATTGCCAAACCTAACCAAAGGCGGCACTGATCTTGAGGTTGTCACGGCAGCGGCCACAAAATACGGCCTTGCGGTGCGCGGCGCTGGTGGCGAGCATTCGGCAGCGGGGTCTGACGGGCTGGTCGATATATCCCCAAGCGCGCGTTTGGGGGTTTCTGAAATGGAGATTATGCAGCGATTGTATGACGGGGTTGCTGCGTTGTGGGCGTTGGAGGTGGCACGTTAAATCCAGTGCGTCTCCAAATTCCATTTGCCACAACACTTTAGGTTTACTACTCTGACCCTGCTCAAGTCGACAGGCAGTGAGCGCAAAACGGTGTGTGCCATATCAATAGTGTTTTCACAAAGGGATATGACGTGAGTATAAGACCCAAGCGCCGAGGCCGTAAGAACCCACCTAAAACCATTAAACCCGCAGATGCCTTTTCGATGGATCAGGTGTTCGCCACGCGGCCCAGTTTTGTTTTTTTAGATGCAGACGGTATGGCATTTATGAAAGAGCGGATTTTTGCCTGTTATTCCCGATATTTTTCAACGTGTTGGACGTGACGATTACGAGGCCGGAGGCCGATGCGGTGCATTCGAGGCTGCACGGGATAAGGCGCTGGCATCCCATTGCCAATGCGCCCGAAGGTGGCGTGCTAAGTGAAGAGCAAAATCGCGAGATTGCCCAATTGGCAGCGTGTGCGGATGAATATATTGTACAGGTTTATTCTGGGAAAGTGGACATGATTTAGAGATTGAATTGACTTGCGATACCGCATGTATTGGTCATATATAGTGACCAATACATGCGGTTGCCAGCAAGAAAGCCCTCGTTATGCCTGTGATTACCAATATTGACGATCTGAAAACCATCTATAAACGCCGCGCTCCGAAAATGTTTTACGACTATGTGGAAACTGGCAGCTGGACAGAGCAGACGTTTCGAGAGAATACCTCTGATTTTGACAAAATCCGGTTTCGGCAACGTGTTGCCGTGGACATGACTGGACGCAGTACCGCCACGCAGATGATCGGTGAAGATGTGTCGATGCCTGTGGCGCTGGCCCCCGTGGGTCTGACGGGGATGCAATCAGCAGATGGCGAGATCAAAGCCGCCAAAGCCGCGGAAAAATTCGGAGTGCCCTATACGTTGTCCACAATGTCGATTTGTTCGATTGAGGACGTGGCTGAACACACCACCAAACCGTTTTGGTTTCAGGTTTACACCCTGAAAGATGTTGATTTTATGGGGCGGTTGTTTGAACGCGCGCGCGCTGCGAATTGTTCGGCAATTGTGATCACGGTTGATTTACAGCTGCTGGGGCAGCGGCACAAAGATTTGAAAAATGGCCTATCTGCCCCACCAAAATTGACTGTAAAATCAGTGGCTAACATGATGACCAAGGTGCAATGGGGCCTTGGCATGCTGGGCACCAAACGGCGGTTTTTCGGTAATATCGTTGGCCATGCGGCTGGGGTAACAGACCCGAGCAGCCTGTCGGAATGGACAGCCGATGCCTTTGACCAGACGCTGGATTGGAAGCGGATTGAAGAGTTCAAAAAGATGTGGGGCGGCAAGGTGATCCTGAAAGGTATTCTGGATGTGGAGGACGCCAAAATGGCCGCCAGTGTCGGGGTGGATGCGATTATTGTTTCCAACCATGGCGGGCGGCAACTGGATGGCGCGCTGTCGGCTATTCGCGCGCTTGGGCCGATTATTGATGCGGTCGGTGACAAGGTGGAGGTGCATTTTGACAGCGGTATTCGCAGTGGTCAGGACGTACTAAAGGCAATGGCGATGGGGGCCAAGGGCACCTATATTGGCCGCGCTTATACTTATGGTCTTGGCGCCATGGGCGAGGCAGGTGTGACCAAAGCGCTTGAGGTGATTCACAAGGAAATGGACCTAACTATGGGCTTGTGTGGGCGTCAAAAGGTGGCGGATTTAGACCGTGATATGCTGCTGATCCCCAAGGGTTTTTCGGGGGAATGGGAATAGCGCCTAAGGCGCGGGGATACAGTAGGGATCACCCCAGACATAGGTGAATATGGCTGACATGAAATCGGGAAGCGGCAGGTAGGAATGCGGTATTGTCAACTTACTGACGGTGGCACGAGCAAAACCACACGGCTCTACTTTTAACCGACCGCGATTTTGCACGTGATATCGTGCCAGACGGCAAAAGCATTTGATCTGGTATGGCGGTAGATTCTTGCGGTTTGAAGGTGGTGGCGGGTTCGAAACAGGACATTGATCTGGTCGTGGGCTGAGAGAAACTGTTGCGCATGCTTGGCAGATTTGAAACGGCCCATCACCCGTTCTCGTCGTCGGGTCGGCTTGTGCGAAACCTCG
>CAMZKY010000005.1 GCA_947311455.1 uncultured Marinosulfonomonas sp.
AATGGCCGTTTGCACCATCCTTTACCAAGGCGGCAACCATGTCGCTTGCGGTGAGGTGGGTTTGCACCTCAAGCCCCGAATGATCAACAAAATTCGAGCTTTTGCCATTCAGATTTGCCGCCTGCCACGCGGTCATTTTTTGGGCCGAAGCCCGCAATGATCCGCCGGTTCCACCGCGCGCCGCGCTGGCTGTCAGGCCAACGGATTCGGCGGTTAAGTTATTGGAATATTTTAATAATCCACGCAAGATTTCGGTTAGGTTATCGCTTTGATGTTGCACCAGAACCGTACCTGTGGCGGGGCCTTTGATCTCTTTGGGGGCCGGCATGGTGATCCCGAATGATCGCGCTAATGATCTGAATACCTCGCCGCCATACATATTGGGTTTGCGCACCGGAAGCCATCTGCTGCCGCCTTTGCCCAGCGCACTGCGCGCCACTGTCCAGCTGTCGCGTCCGCCCGCGCTTTTGTAGGTGTAAACCGGCAAATCACGGTTCACCACACGCATTTTTGCAATCGAAACCAAGGGGCGATAATGTTTGGAGCGCGCATCCATTGTTAGCTGATAGCCATTCGCCGCGCGCTTCCACTCAAAATGCACACGGTTGAAATTCAGGTTCAGCCCGTTGATCGAAGGATTATAGCCCAGATGATCCGGCTGACTGGGATCGATACTGCGAATATAGGGCAGCGCACTGCCATTCACCCGAAATCCCCCCGTCACCTCCCGCACACCGGCCTGTTTCAGCTGCTTGGCCATACCCGCCAAAGCATCCGTATCCAACGTCGGATCCCCGCCCCCAACAAGCACCAAATCACCCTGCAATTTGCCGTTTTTGACAGGCCCTGTGGCCATCAAACGGGTCTTGAACCGATAGCCGCCACCAAGGGTATTCAGGGCATAAAGCGTGGTGATGGTTTTGGTTACACTGGCAGGGGGCATTTTCAGATTTGCGCCTTTGCTTTCAAGCACTTGCCCAGTGCGCGCGTCCGCCACAACAAAGGCGGTTTTGCCCCCTAATCCAGCGCCCTTAATCAACGCGGCCGCACTTGATACGTTGCGTTTCGGCACATCAACACCCCCACCACCACGTGGTGCGGGCCTGATCGAGGTTTTGGGTGCACCCGCAAGCGCGAAATCAGCCGCAGATGCCATTAAAGAAGCAAGAATAATTCGGCGCGAAATGTTTTTAATCATAATGCCCGATTTAACCAAAATCTGCACGTGGGGACAATGGGGGAATTCCACTATTATTCCGTTTCATTCCGGTTTATGCCCCGGATATGCTGAAAACCGTCACCCTCATGTTTGTCGCCATGTCGTTTATCCCGTTGGGCGACAGCGCTGGCAAAGTTTTGGTTAGTCAATACGGGTTTAACCCCTTCTTCCTCGCGTGGTCACGCTTTGCTCTTGGGGCGCTGATGGTGGTGCCGTTTTTGCCGCGCGGTCAGTTTGACGCGCGCTTGTTTCTGGATTGGCGCATATGGCTGCGCGGGCTGTTAATCACCGCAGGAATTTCATCAATCCTGACCGCCCTTCAAACCGAACCCTTACCAAATGTGTTTGGCGCATTTTTTGTCGGGCCGATCCTGTCTTATGTGTTGTCGGTGTGGCTGTTAAAGGAAAAAATCACCCCGTTGCAAACGACCTTGCTTTTGCTCGGATTTGTTGGCGTTTTACTAGTGGTCAAACCCGGGTTCGGCATGACGCGCGGCCTTGGCTTTGCGGTGTTTGCCGGCCTGTGTTACGGCAGCTTTATCACCGCCAATCGCTGGTTATCCAGCCTAACCACCCCACGTATGTTGTTGCTGACACATCTGACCATTGGTGCCGTGGTATTAACCCCTTTCGGCATTACCCAAATGCCGGAATTTGATAACCATCTCATTGCCTTAACCCTATTTTCGGCCTTTGCCTCGATGATGGGTAATTACCTGTTAATCGTCGCTTACGGGCGCGCGCCAGCGTCAAAATTGGCCCCGATGGTGTATTTTCAACTGATCGCGGCAACAACATTAGGTTGGCTGATTTTTGGAGATTTTCCCGACAGTATGACATTGCTTGGCTTAGGCCTGTTGATCGCCACGGGTTTTGCGCCATTTCTGTTACAGCGCCAAAAAACCTAGCCTTTTTCCCAATCCCCGCGTGCGCGAATTTCAGACGACGAAATGTCTAACATTGGCGCATTGATAAAACACCAACGCGGCGCATTCCCCTGCATCAAAATTTGCGATTGTGCCCCGCGTAACCGTGCCCATTCATACCGTTTGGCTGCCATTGACATGCGCGCTGCGGTGCGATCACCGGGCCGTGCGATCACCCCAATGGGCAGGCTTTCCATGATCCAGTGCCACTGTTGCCAGCGATGGAATTGCGCCAGATTATCCGCGCCCATCAACCATGAAAACCGCACTTGTGGGTAATGCTGAAACAACGCGGCCAGAGTTTGCGCCGTATACCGGGTGCCCACGCGGGTTTCAAAATTTGTTACTTTAATGTGCGGATGATCCACCAATTCCCGACAGGCCGCCATGCGCGCCGCTAATTTGGTAGGGGCGTTTTTTTTCAACGGATTACCGGGCGATACCAGCCACCACACCTGATCCAGATGGAACCGTTTCAACGCCACCTTGGAAATATGCAAATGCCCGCGATGGGGCGGATCGAATGATCCCCCAAGCAAACCCACCTTAAGGCCGCGCGATGCTATTGGCATTCCTGATTTCAAACCATTCCCCGATCCTGCCCCCCTATTACCAAGACGCAACCCGCTTGACCAACGCAAATTCAATCAACATAGTTCCCCCAACACAGGAGCGCGCATAACCAGCTACAAATCCGAACACGCAAAACAGGCCCATGGACATCTGCACAGCCATTTGCCATCCGATCCGGCGTTACGCGTTAAGGCATTAGAAAGCTTGATCGTGGAGCACGGCATTATCGCCCCCGAAACCTTTGATGCGTGGGTCGAGGCCGATAGCGAGCATGTCGGCCCGATGCGCGGGGCGCAGGTGGTGGCGCGCAGTTGGCTTGACGTGGATTTTCGCGCGTCTGCGCGCGGATGCAGGCAAAAGATGGTGCCCGACAGGGCTTTTCGGCCATCACACGGGGCACGCCACGTGGTTTATTCGGCTGTAATGGATTGATTTTTCTGAATTGTTCTTCCGTTAAACAAAATGTTCCAGACACAAAACTCTCCCCGTTTCATGTATTGAATCATAATCCCCCCAGTGGCGTGATATTTGTAGGTCTACGCCCTAGGTGACCGGGGTGACTTTTTGCCAAATCCAGCTACAGCACTTGGCAAATCGCACACGGGTCAGCAGAAGGATCACGATCCCCAACAGATAGCCCAGCGCCTGTATTTGCCAGACTTTGTCAATTAGTGCGTAATGCACACCCGCTAGAATCAACACCGGATAGGTTAGCGCGTGCAAGCGCCGCCAACGCACCGGCCCAATTTTGCACAAAACCCTATTGTTTGAGGTCACCGCAAGCGGGATCATTTAAACGTATGCCCCCATGCCGATGGTGATATAAGGGCGATTTATGATATCAGCCCAGATTTCATCCCAAAAAAA
>CAMZKY010000006.1 GCA_947311455.1 uncultured Marinosulfonomonas sp.
AACATCGCGATGATGTTTTTACCCAAGCCGGCGGTATCGGATTATGGACAAAGGCCGATGCGGTGACGTGGTTTGATGATTTCACAATTCATCAGGTCAATTAAGGTCAGGCCCTATTGATAGCGTTTCGGATAGCCATCCCAAATTTCGATATCGTCGATCCACTGGTGTTTTGGATTGGCGTTGCCGTAAATTTGGGTCAGCATGATGAAATCAATCGGTTTATTGTGGCGGGTTGTAGGGCCGTGGTGATCGCCCACCACGTGGCCATTGATTTTCCAAAGCGCGCGGCCGTTTTTGCCGGTGCTCCAATGCCAATAGAATTCGGTTAGAAACCATTTGTTACGTGGCACGGGGATGGTTTTGTTAAACACTTCCCATATCGGGTGTTCGGGATCGCGGTCGCCTTGCCATGCCCAATAGGGCTGACCATTTTCATCGGTATAGATAAACGAAATCAACCGAAACCCTGTGCCAAAGCGGTAGTCTTTGGATTTCCATTCGAAAAATGTGCGCCATGAATTGGGTTGATGCCATGCTTTGCTATCCAGTTTTATCCAGTATCGAATATACAGATCACGCCGCCCGTCGGTGATATCAAGGATTTCATAGGGGGATTGAGTATCGTCGCGGTGTTCCGCGCGTTCCTCATTATACAATACGCGGGTGCGTCGCCCTGTGTGGCCCTCAACCGTTTGGATTTCATTCCTAAGGGCGCGGCCATGATTGCCGTTGATAACATGCAGGCCGCTTTCATTTGCCCCAAGAATATCAATCGGCCAGCGATACCCCGATTTCGAATCGGTTCCGGTGATTGTTTGGTAGCCATCAATCAAAGGCTGCAAAACCACCCCCCGTTCAAAGCCGGATTTAAACAACAGATTCGGAGAATCGGCCAGTGCCATATGGCTGACAAACAACAGCGGGATCAGGAGCAGGGCTTTCATAGCCTAAACATAACAATGGGCGGCAGGAATGACCATGCCGCCCAGAATATAACAAGCCTTTACAACGAAATGCGGAAACGCGCAAAGCCTTCGGGGCCATCGCCCGCCGGTTCAATGGTTACACCTTGCACATCATCGATATAATCCTGCGCCTTTGGCCCTGTATCAAACAAAACCGTGGTATCGGGAAGGGATTTAAAATGCCAGTTGGCATCGGCCTTTGGATTGATCGTGCCTTGCTCGACAATATAGCGCACAATCACATCGCGGTTGGTGTCGGGGCCACGGAACACGATGGTATCGCCCTTTGCCCCCGGGAAACTGCCTCCACCCGAGGCGCGATAGTTGTTTGTGGCAATGATGAATTCCATATCATCGGTCACCGGTTTGCCCTCATACATCAGGTTCACAATCCGTGACGCATCCGGATTTAGATCGCCGCCTTTGGTGTCAAACCGCGAAGGTTGGCTTAGGTCGATTTCATAGGTTACACCATCCATCACATCAAAGTTATAGCTGGGGAATTTCGGGTTCAACAGAACCTGATCCGCCTTGCCAACCTCGACCTGATTAAACATCCCGGCGGAGCGTTCAAGCCAGCCTTTTAGCTGTGCGCCATTGATTTTAACCGCGCGGGCCGTGTTGGGGTAAAGATACAAATCCGCCACGTTTTTGATCGCCACGTCCCCAACGGGCACATCGGTGTAATATTCGGGGCCGCCACGGCCACCGGCCTTGAACGGCGCGGCGGCCGACAAGATTGGCAGGCCTTCGTATTCGGTGCCTTTCATCATTTCGCTGATATACCATTTTTGCGCAATCGAAACGATCTGAACCGAAGGATCATCGGCAACCAAGGCAAAATAGCTGTGCAATGGCGTGGCGGTTTTGCCAACGGCGCGGCGGATATATTCCAGGGTTTCGGCGTGCTCTTGTGCCACCGCATCCAGAACATATTGCTGACTTTCCACCAAGGCCGTGGTGGAGCGATCTTCGTTACGTTTGGAAATTGGCCTTGCCTCCGAGGCATGGGTAACAATTTTCCATTCTCCACCGGAATTTTCCAGCATCAGATCAACCACACCCAGATGCGACCCCCAGAACCCGCCCATCGCGGCAGGTTTGCCATGCAGGGTGCCTTTGGCCGTATCAACGCCTTTGATCCCGTCATATTTCGGGCCAGGGAAGACAAGGTGGTGATGCCCCGACAAAATTGCGTCGATACCGTCAACCATCGCCAGCTGAAGCGAGGCATTTTCAAGGCCTTCTTCTGTGGCCGATTCCGCAATGCCAGAGTGGCACAGGGCGATAATAATGTCGGCGCCGGCCTCTTTCATTTCCGGCACATAGGCACGGGCGGTGGCCACGATATCGCGGGTCATCACGTTGCCTTCCAGATGGCGGCGATCCCAGTTCATGATTTGTGGCGGCACAAATCCGATCAGGCCGATTTTGATGGCATGGCTTGCGCCGCTGCCATCTGTCAGGGTTTTATCCATAATCACATAAGGCGGCAGCAGGGTTTTATCATCACGCGCATTGCTGGCCATTTCAGTGGCAATGTTGGAGGACACCACAGGGAAATTTGCCCCCGCCAAGGATTTCATCAGGAAATCAAGGCCATAGTTGAATTCATGGTTCCCAAGGGTCGAGGCGTCAAAGCCAACGGCATTCATCGCTTCGATCACCGGATGCATATCGCCGTCTTTCATGCCGCGCTCATAGGCGATGTAATCCCCCATCGGGTTGCCTTGCAGGAAATCGCCATTATCAATCAGCATTGAATTGGTGGCCTCGTTGCGAATATCTTTGATCAGGCTGGCGGTGCGGGCAAGGCCGACACTATCGCGGGGTTTGTCGGCGTAATAATCATAGGGAAACACATGCACATGCAAATCGGTGGTTTCCATAATGCGTAAATGCGCCTGATTGGCACCAGCGCGCGCCGAAAAAGGGTGCAGCGCAATCATCGTTGTTCCGGCCACAGTGCTGGCCAAAAACGCGCGGCGGCTCATATTGGATTTTGTGTTAAACGTCATAATTATCCCCCAAGATGTAAGATTTGAAAGAGGAACTCTAACACGGGAATTGGCTTTTGCGAGATATTTTTACCAAACGGGCAATTTTTAGCCGCTTACAACAATGCCGCCGCCGGTTTTATATATCCGGTGGTAATTCCGTTGCAGTTTTTGATCGGTGCATTCATGCGTTTCAAGGTGGCCGGATGTTTGGGGGCCAACACGCCCAGTTTCACCAGTATCGCCGCAATCGCACATTCCGACGCGCGGAAAGATCCGTCGGATATTTTCACCGCAACGCCCAGTTTGAGTTCGGGAATGATTGCGGCGTAAACGGCCTCGGCCCCTGTTTTAAGGGCAACGCGGCCGTTCATGGCGCGCATCAGTTCGGTGCAGGCGCGGCCTTCTCCGGCGACAAGTTCGGGATAGGCTGTCATTGCCTGCACCAATGTCGCCGCCGCGCGTTCGCGCACGGTGGCCCCATCATCAGACGCCGCAGCAAAAAACGCCAACGCGCGGGCAAAGCCGTGCATGGTGGTGGCGAAATTGGGGGCGGAGCAGCCGTCGATGCCAAACCCGGGGGTGGTTTGGCCGGTAACGTCCTCGAACGCGTCTTTTACGGCCAGCTGCACAGGATGATCGGGATCAATATATTCCGATCCGCCGCCCAGATGTTTGTTCAGGGTTAAAAAGCCCGTGTGTTTACCGGAACAGTTATTGTGCATCTGGCAGGGTTTTTCACCTGCGCGGATCAGGGCATGATGGGCCTCGACATCTTTAGGGTCATGCGCTCCACAGCGCAGATCACCATCCGACAGGCCCAAATGATCCAACCATTTGGAAACGCGGTCGGTATGAATGGCAGCGCTGTTGTGGGAGGCACAAGCAAGGGCCAGCTGATCGACCCCCAATCCAAAGGCCTTGGCCGCGCCGCTTTCGATCAGAGGCAGGGCCTGAATCATCTTGCTGGAAGAGCGCGGCAAAATCACCTGATCGGGATCACCCCATGCCTGAACGATGTTTCCGGAGGCATCACAAATCACCACATGACCCGTGTGAATTGATTCTAAAAACTCTCCTCGCCAGATTTCAGCCAGTGGAACGGGGTTTTTCATGGGTTTTCCTAACACATCTGCGCGAATTTTTGCCAAAAGGGGTTTCAAATTTGAATTCTAATACGCTATGCTGTGCATATCGAGTAAGAAAACACGTCTACCCCCGAAAAGATCGAAAAGATCACCGGTATGACACTTTTGAGGCAATTACAGTCTGGAGGCTGTGAACAGTATGAATGTATTTTTGGCACGTGGTATAAGTGGTGCGATTTTGGCGCTGGCGGCAACAGGTGTGTTTGCACAGCAATCAAGCAACCGGGTCGCAGCAAAAACCGATTGGAGCGTTTTCGTCGAGGATAACCCGACAGAATGTTGGGCGGTCTCTGCACCTAAAGAAACCGTAAATACAAAAGACGGACGCGTTGTTGCCGTGCGCCGAAGCGAAATTCTGTTGTTCGTTTCTTACCGCCCTGGATCAGGCGTGAAATCAGAACTATCATTCACCGGCGGATATCCGTTTGCGGGAGGGTCAACTGTTTCGGTTAAAATTGGCGATACAACCTATGAATTTTTTACCTCGGGTGAAAATGCATGGCCCGCAACGCCAGCGGATGACAAAAAGATTATCACCGCGATGAAACGCGGTGCCAAAGCTGTTGTAACGGGGCGCTCATCCCGTGGCACGGTAACGAAGGATACATTTTCCCTGCTCGGGTTTACCGCCGCTGTCGAAGAGGCCGCGAAACGCTGTGGTAGCTAGGATCTAAAATTACAGAATTGTTTTACCAAACCCGCGCCATGATGGTGCGGGTTTTTGTTTGTGCGATGACAAACCTTAACGATTCTATAATTCCGGAATAATGGATTCAATATCTATAGCATTATGCCGGGTGTTTTATTTTCCTCCAATACCCTGTATGTCGGCAGCTTGTTAACCGAGGATCAGAATCATGGCACCTGCGGCCCCTATTACCCAAGACGTTGTCACCATCCCCCGCACCGATGCGGCCGACCCGTTGATCAATCTGGTTGGACTGACCCGCGACGCCTTGCGTGATGTGTTGATCGAGGCCGGGATCAAGGAAAAACAGGGCAAAATGCGGGCCGGTCAAATCTGGCAATGGATTTACCAAAAAGGTGTGCGCGATTTTGACCTGATGACCAACCTGTCAAAAGATATCCGTGCCATGCTGGCCGAAAAATTTGTGATTGCCGTGCCCGAAATCGTGACCAAACAGGTGAGTGAGGACGGCACCCGCAAATATCTGGTGCGTATCGCAGGCGGTCACGAGGTTGAAATCGTTTACATCCCCGAAACCAATCGCGGCACTTTATGCATTTCATCGCAAGTGGGTTGCACATTAACCTGTTCGTTTTGCCACACAGGCACCCAAAAATTGGTGCGAAATTTGACGGCGGCGGAAATCATTGGCCAAGTTATGGTAGCGCGTGATGATCTGGGCGAATGGCCGGAGCTGGGTGTGCCCAATCCACCCGAAGCGCGGTTGTTATCCAACATCGTTTTGATGGGCATGGGCGAACCTTTGTACAATTTTGAAAACGTGCGCGACGCGATGAAAATAGCCATGGATCCCGAGGGGATTTCACTGTCGCGTCGTCGGATCACTCTGTCAACGTCCGGTGTGGTACCTGAAATTGCCCGCACCGCCACCGAAATTGGCTGTTTGTTGGCGATATCTTTTCACGCCACCACCGATGAGGTGCGCGATACTTTGGTGCCAATCAATAAGAAATGGAACATCGAGGCGTTGTTAAATGCGCTGCGCGAATACCCCAAAGCCAGCAATTCCGAGCGGATCACCTTTGAATATGTGATGCTTAAGGGGATCAATGATAGCGACGAGGATGCGCGCCGTTTGGTGCAATTGATCAAGGGCATTCCTGCCAAGATCAATCTGATCCCGTTCAATGAATGGCCCGGTGCGCCCTATGAACGTTCCAGCAACAACCGTATCCGCGCCTTTTCCGAAATTGTGTTTAGTGCAGGATATTCTTCGCCCGTGCGCAAACCTCGGGGTGAAGATATTATGGCAGCGTGCGGCCAGTTAAAATCGGCAACCGAGCGCGGGCGCAAAAGCCGTAAACAAATCGAAGATTCCCTATAGGCGCCACTCATCAAGCCCTGCGGGCATTCTTCGTTAGCAAAGAAATCCGTCAGAATTGATGAGCGGCGATGTGCGATTAGGGTTTTTCACCACGAGCCAGACGTGCGTTGATATCCTCAATGACCGCAGGCAATTCAACCAAACTATCAATCACATAATGCGCCCCCGATTCTTGCAGGATCTTGCGCGTATGCGCCATGCGGCGTTTTATTTCCGCCTCTGATAATGTGGCCTCTTCCTCTAGCGAATTGATGTTCATATAATTGGAATACCGCACAAGGCCGACACCCCAACACCCCGCATTCAAAGCCTCGCCAATACCTGACACCGTATCATCACATTTCACCACTGATTTGATTTCCGAAATCCCCATCAGATCAAGGTTTTTCCATACCATATGCGGGGCCGGTCGCGCGCCGTGGATCACCTCGTCGCCGGCAACTGTTGCATCGGGGGTAAAGCCCTGTTTGATGCAATCCTCAAGCAGCACATCCACCATAGAGCGCACAAATCCTGTTGACGCGCCGATCTTGATGCCTTGCCCTTGCAGATCGTTCAACACGTCTTTGACACCCGGTAAAATGGTAGTATATTTGCGCAGGCAATCCAGTTGGGCCGGCACAAAATCAGCAAACATTGCGTCCACATCAGTTTGATCTGGCGCTTTGCCTTTGATCGATTGCCAACGGGCGGCGATCACCGGATTTTCTGTCAGCATTTTGATGTGCAAATCTTTGCGCAATCCCATCGGGCCGCGCGCTTCTTCCATCGAGATTTCAACCCCTTGATTTTGAAACACCTCAACAAAGACCACCGCAGGGGCAATCACATAGGCGTCGGCGATTGTGCCGCTCCAATCCAGCACGAGGGCCTGAACTTTGCCGCGATAGGTGCGGGCATAGGTGTAATTTCCAAAATGGTTCATAGGGTTGTTTCCTTATCTACTGTTAAGATGGTTTTTTCTTTTAGGGCAGCAGCACAGGGGGCCGCCGTTTTAACGCCCATTTCGGTTAGGGTTTCTTTGATCGCGATGACCACATTTTTCATTACGCGGTGATCCATTTGCCCGATGCAGCCAATGCGAAAGCTGTCGGCAACCGTTAGCTTGCCAGGGTAGATGATGAACCCCTTGGATTTCAGAATGTCATAAAACGCGCTGAATTCGAAATGCGGATCGTCAGGGCAGAAAAACGTCACGATAACGGGCGACAACCAGCGATCATTCAAAAGGGTTTCAAACCCCAATGCCTGCATGCCCGCCACCAGTACATCACGGTTTTTTGTATAGCGCGCGCCCCGTCCGCTGACGCCGCCTTCGGCCGAATGGGCCTTTAACGCCTCGCGAAAGGCAACAACCGTGTGGGTGGGCGGGGTAAAACGCCACTGGCCTGTGGTATTCATATATTTCCATTGTGCATGAACATCCAAAGATAGGGAATGGCTGCGGCCTTTGGCAGCCGCAAGCGCATCTTTGCGGGCAATGATAAATCCAAACCCCGGCACACCTTCGATGCATTTATTCGCTGACGATGCCAGCGCCTGAAACCGTATTTCATTAGCCTCCAAAGGCAGCGCGCCAAAGGCGCTCATGGAATCGATCAGCAGTTCGCGCCCCTGTGCATAGACAGCTTCGGAGATTTCAGCGATTGGATTGACGATGCCCGAGCTGGTTTCGCAATGCACCACCACAACATGGCTAATATCAGGATCATCCCGTAGCGCATTAAACACTTCTTCACCGCGTGGCGGCAAATAATCACCTTTGTCAATTTCCACATAATCGCGGTTTATGACGGCCAGCGTCTGCGCAATCCGTTTGCCATAAGCCCCGTTAGATAGCACCAGAACCTTACCATCACACAGCACAAATGCACCAAGCATTGCCTCGACACAAAAGGTGCCACTGCCTTGCATAGGCACGCAATCAAACAGGTTTTCCGTGTCATGTATCATAGCCAAAAGAGATTGCCGAAATTCGGAGGTAATCTCGCGAAAATCGCTATCCCAAGATCCCCAATCACGCAGCATCGTCTGCTTTACCGCATAAGATGTGGTCAACGGGCCAGGGGTTAGAAGATAAGGCTCGCCCAATTTTGGCTTAGGAAGTGCAGACATCAAATCATCCAACTTTGCGTTACGACCAAGGCCAGATAAGCGGAGCTTTACATTTAAGTAAAATCGTTCTTATCGTTCAATCTATCAATTTTACCGATAGGTTATCCAATGCGACACGTTCAACTCAAAGCTTTTCATGCGGTTGCGGTGCATGGAGGGTTTTCCCGTGCAGCCGATGCTTTGTATTTAACCCAACCGGCGATTTCGGATCAGGTGCGCAAGCTTGAAAGCGAGTATGACACCCGTCTTTTCAATCGCACCAAACGGAATGTAACGCTTACATCAGAGGGTGAAAAACTATTCAAAATTACATCACGGCTGTTCGAAATCGAAAATCAGGCACATGATTTACTGTCGTCGCAAAAGAAATTGCGCACAGGCACGTTGCGCCTGCATGTGGATTCAGCCATCCATGTTTTGGGTGTTTTGGCGCAATTCCGCAAAAAATTTCCCCGGGTTAAAATCCAGATTGAAACCGGAAACACCAATCAGGTTATTGATGCCCTTCAAGATTACCGCGCCGATATCGGGGTTTTGGGATCTGTGCCCACGTCATCAAACATGGATGTCGTGCAGCTGAACGAAAGCCCGATTGTGGCCTTTACATCGGCGGATGGGCCTTTGCACAAACGGCGCGCGGCCACCTTACAAGAATTGGCCAAACACCCGCTTGTTTGCCGTGAAGCCGGATCAAAAACACGGCAAAAACTAATCGAATCCGCAGCGGCAACGGGCATCGCTTTCATCCCCTCGATCGTGGCCCAAGGCCGAGAGGCCGTGGCCGAAATTGTGGCCGCCGGGGTGGGGATTGGCTTTGTTTCCGAAAAAGAATTTACCAACGATCCGCGGTTTAAAAAGATCAACATCACATCCCCCCGCATCCTAATGAGCGAATCCGTGGCAAGCCTGTCTGAGCGACGCGAAAATCTGTTGATCAAAACGTTTATGACACTGGTTAAAACCTACCCTTTTTAGGGTCATAAAACTGTTACATACCACAATTACTTGTAGACCGAGATTCACAAAGCACCTCATGGGGAAAATCAGATGGATAAATTCGGCGTGAAAAACCAGTTCTTTTCGACACGATATACTGTGCCGGATATTGCCAGGCTGGGCACGGCTGTTTTGTTTATCATCATCATCGGCATTTTGATTGCCTCCCGCGCGGATGGAATTGCCAACAGTAATATGTTGATCATTGCCGCGATGATTGGCGGGTATATGGCAATGAATATCGGTGCAAATGACGTGGCAAATAATGTTGGCCCCGCCGTTGGATCGCGCGCATTAACATTAACCGGCGCAATTTTAATCGCCGTTGTATTCGAGGCCGGTGGCGCGCTAATCGCTGGTGGCGATGTTGTCAGCACGATCAAAAAGGGCATCATTGATCCGGCCATGATCCCCGATAGCAATGTGTTTATCTGGGTGATGATGGCGGCTTTGTTGGCCGCCGCGATTTGGCTAAATATAGCCACAGCGATTGGCGCACCGGTTTCAACCACCCATTCCATCGTTGGCGGGGTGCTTGGCGCGGGCATTGCCGCTGCTGGATGGGACATTGTGAATTGGGCAACGATGGGGAAAATTGCCGCCAGCTGGGTGATCTCTCCGGCGTTGGGCGGCATTATTGCGGCGTTTTTTCTATATGTGATCAAACGCGGCATCGTTTATAAATCTGATCAAATGCTGGCGGCAAAACGCGTTGTGCCGATTATGGTTAGCCTGATGATTTGGGCGTTTTCGGTTTACATCATCCTGAAGGGTTTCAAGAAACTGTGGAAAGTTGATTTTCCGAGCGCTGGTTTGATTGGGTTCGGGATTGCTGTTGTGGCATATATTATCCTCAAACCTATCGTCTCCGGCGTAGCCGACAAGTTGAAAAACTCGCGCGAAGGGGTGAACCAGATGTTCACTATTCCGCTGATCTTTTCGGCCGCGTTGCTGAGCTTTGCCCATGGTGCAAATGATGTGGCCAATGCGGTTGGGCCATTGGCTGCAATCAACGATTCAATCATGAATGGCGGTGTCGCAAGCAAAGCCTCGATCCCGTTTTGGGTGATGTTGATCGGGGCTGTGGGCATTGCCATCGGACTTGCCCTTTATGGGCCGAAACTGATTAAAACCGTTGGATCGGAAATTACCGAACTGGACAAAATGCGCGCCTTTTGTGTGGCCATGGCCGCGGCGCTGACAGTGATCCTTGCCTCGCAGCTGGGCCTGCCTGTTAGCTCCACGCATATTGCAGTTGGCGGGATTTTCGGTGTTGGATTTTTGCGCGAATACCTTGCCGCTCGGCGTAGCAGGCGACTGCTGATGATCCGCGAACAATATGAAAACCATCCCCCCGAAGTGCTAGAAAAGGTCATGGCCGCCTACGAGGCCGCAGACTTCAAAGGCAAAGGAAAATTGATTGCCGATCTAAAAGCCGAACAAGGCCCCGAATTGATCAAGGCTGATCGCAAGGGCCTAAAGAAAGCGTACCGTGAGGAATTAGTGCAGCGCGCCATGTTACTGAAAATCGCAGCTGCATGGGTGACAACTGTGCCTTTGGCAGGTGTGTTGGCAGCGCTGCTATATTTTCTAATTCGCGGTATTATGGTGCCGTATTAGGCACGGGAAATAACCCGCGGTGCCAGAGCGTAGACCTAGCGCGCCAGCAGCGCAATCGGTGCATTCACATCGCGGACAAAATCCAGTGGTGCCTTATCTTTGGCGGCGGTGCTGCGTTTGAATTCATAGATCATCTGGCCGTTTTCCTCTTCTGAGGCAACAACCAGACATTGATACAAATGCCGCCCGCCATCATATAAATCAACCAGCCCACGCAGCTGCGGCGCGTTGTCGATATCAAGCGAAAAACCCGTATCCCAATACCGCAGCACCGGAAAAATATTGTCATCCGTATGCACACGCAGACGGCTTTGTTTACGCAAACTTTGTTTGCGCGCCTTTTCCAGCCCTGCCTGAACTTCTTTAGGTAAAAATTGCATTTGCACGATCCTGATCTATTCTGACCGCACATTGGCAGGTCAAGAATGAAAATCAAGTTAAGATTTGATGACAGTTTGTTGCAGATCTAGGTATTGTGGTCTTCTACCAGATCAACACCTACTACTGGTCGTAGCACGTGCGGTTTATCCGGATCATATAGCGCACTGTCGTTAAAATCACGCACTTCACCCAAGGCAGGGCCAACCATAATCAAGGCGGTGCGGGTGATTTTTTCTTTGCGCACTTTTTTGCGGATATCGGCCAAAGTGCCGCGAATAATCATCTCGTCCGGCCAGCCTATGCGGTAGGCCACCACCACGGGGCAATCAGCACCGTAATACGGCACCAACACGCGTTCGATTTCGCGCATATTACGAATGCCAAGATGGATTGCCAGCGTCGCACGGCTGCGGGCAAAATTTTCAAGGGTTTCGTGTTCGGGCATGGAGGTAGACTGCATCGACACACGAGTTAGAATGATGGATTGCGCGATTTCCGGAATGGTAAGTTCCTGCCCGATTGCGGCAGCAGCAGCCGCATATGTGGGCACGCCGGGGATAATTTCATAATCGATATCATCCGCCCGCAAGCGCCGGATCTGCTCGGCAATTGCGCCGTAAAGTGATGGATCACCCGAATGCACCCGCGCCACGTTTTCACCGCGTTTATGGGCGGCGACGATTTCAGCATGGGTATCATCAAGCGTCATACCGGCGGTGTCTTTTACAATCGCACCATCGGGCGCACCGGCGACCACCTGTTCCGGCACCAATGAGCCGGCAAACAAACATACAGGACACCGGGAAATCAATCGCTGCGCTTTTAAGGTTAATAATTCAGGATCGCCTGGCCCTGCGCCGATAAAATATACTGTCATTTTTCTTCTTTCTTATTCCGATTTCAACGGCCAATTTTGGCAGGTATTTTGCGATTTACTATACATCTGAATAGAGACACTAAACTATTTTAGTAGTTTATTTCACCCGCATCTTTGTAAGGCTGAGATGCGCAAATTTTCCCGTGAATTAGCCCGCCAAATCCCCGTCTATTTTTCGTGCATAGCCACGCGGCGTAAACATGCGCGGGCCCTCGCCCAATTGCGCCAAACGTGAATGGCTGGAACCCACCAAAACCACCGTCAGCATGTCCACTTCGTCCACCTGCAAATCCGACAAATTACGATAGCGAATATGCTCCTCGGGCCGCCCCAAGGAACTGGCCAGCATCACCGGCGTATCGGCAGGACGATGTTCTAACAAAATATCCCGCGCCTCGGCCAATAGCGTGCGGCGGCGCTTGGAGACGGGGTTGTAGAACGCAATCACAAAATCCCCCTCGGCGGCAGCGTTCAGCCGTTTGATAATATCCTCACGCGGGGTCAAAAGATCACTTAACGAAATCGCACAAAAATCATGGCCCAGCGGCGCACCCGCTCGCGCAGCTGCCCCTTGCAACGCCGAAACCCCGGGTGTGGAAACCACCTCGACCCGCCGCGCAGCATCACTAACGCCAAATGCATCCGGCCCGCGATCCAACAGCTCAAACACCAGCGCACCCATCGCATAAATCCCCGCATCACCGGAACAGATCAGCGCCACGTTTTTGCCTTTGCCTGCTTGTTCCAATGCGAAACGGCAGCGATCTTCTTCGCCCCCCAGCGGGAAATCCGAACGGGTTTTGCCAGCGGCCAAAGGCCCCAGCAAATCGATATACAACCCGTATCCAACCAGCTCTTCGGCCTCTGCAATCAACGCCGAAGCTTCGGGGGTGCGCCATGAATGTTGGCCCGGCCCGATCCCGATGATCGACAGTTTCCCACGCGCACGGCCACGTATTTCTGTAATAGGAGACCAAGCTCGCGCCACCGCACACGTGCAATTTGCGGTCTTTTGTTTTTCCACTACCAGCGTGGCCTCCCCCCCCGCTGCAGACAATGCAGCCGCCTCGGAACCGCCGTGGCAGCCAACTTCGGCAAACACCACATCCGACGGATTGGCCAAACGGGCAGATTCACTCTCTAATTCAGCGGAATTAAACAATCGAAACGGTACATTCAAACGCCGCGCAATCGCAATAATCGCAGGCTCATCCGCCTTTAAATCCAGCGAATTCACCGAGGCAATCGCCCCTTGCGCTATCCCCGCATCGGTAAGTGATTTTTCAACCAGCGCCCACATTTCATCCGCATCCGCCCCGCGCGAACATCCAAGCCCAAGCGCAAAGCGTTGCGGATGGTAAACCAGCCGTACGTCGCTACCCTCTTTCGGGGTATCAGTCACACAGATTTCCACGGTGCCATTTTCATCAGCCGGAATATCAAACAGACTTTCACCCGTAATCCGGACACCGGCCCCACCCAACATTTCGGCCATCACCGATTTAGCACTTTCAGGGTTGGCCAACCGATATCCCGCGGGCGGCTCATCCAGCGCAAACCCAAGCGCAATATCCCCCGCTGTGGTAATCGCAGCCTTACCATTGATCGCCTCGGCAATCTGTTTGGCCAAACGGTTTGCACCACGATGTCCACCCAGCAGTGGCATGATAAATTCGCCGTCATCCGACACCACAACAACAGGCGGTTCCACCCGTTTATCGGCCAGCACAGGCGCAACCGCACGGATCAAAATCCCTGCCGCACACACCCCGATAATCGGCGTGCCACTAGCGAACAATGCGCGGGTATACTCAAGCGCGTTGGGGAAATAGGCATCGGCCACATCCACACGCCCTTCACGCCCATGCACTTGTGCACCCAACATCTTGGCGATTTTACGCGCCACCACCTCGCCCGAGCGGGACAGGCACAATACAACAGGTTTCAAAGCCACGGATCGGCCCCCTTTGTGATCAAAATCATTGAAAAATATGGCGCCGTTTCAGGCGCATCTGCCA
>CAMZKY010000007.1 GCA_947311455.1 uncultured Marinosulfonomonas sp.
GTGATCGACACATGGGCATCGCTGCCTCACGTCTTATACCGTCGGTTAAGTTGCACTGGCGAATTGAATCCGCGAAATATTGAAAACCTTACCAGCAACAAACTACATAAATTCTTTGCACAACGTTTTTGGCTCACACAAGCCCCACCACAGCTTTAGCATACCCGAATTTGACTGGGGAATTCGATTGCATGAGCCACAAATCACCAAAGGCCTTGCCGCATTGTTAAATCTGGGTGACACCCAGATAAGAACACAACGTTTGCTTGCCTTTTTAAAGGCTTTTGGTGTTCAAAACATCCAAGCCGGTGATCTTGTCGATGCTACGGTTCATGCAGAAAAAGTGGGTCATAATAATTGCAGAATTGATATCTTGGTTGATAATATTTATTGCCAGCCGGATGGTGATGCCAAGGCCGTAATTATAGAAGCCAAATTCGGCCATAAAATCACCAAAGGACAATTGTCGAATTATTGGAACACCGTAAAATACAAAAAAGAAGGATTTATTCTTGGATTAACAGAACAAGCCGCTAACGGGCTTACAGGGCGGCAGTCAAAGTTATGGAAATTCATTAGCTGGCGCGACATGTGGCTAAAATTTGAAAAGCACCGCCCCGATGAACACAACCCAAGTTTGACATTTTTCATGAACACACTTTGGCATCGTATTGATGGCCTTAACCAAAAGGACAAATGATGAGCAATTTTTTCATACCGGAAAGCCTGAAATCCTATTATGCCAAGGGCGATAAAAACCCCGTAAAACGAGCCGTCGATGCATTGGTAGATCAACTTGATGGTAAGACAATTCCCGATCTGGATTGGGAAGAAACACAAGATTACAACAAAGCCCTGTTAATGGCCGCGCAAGTGCGGGCCGATTATTGCGATATGTTGTTTCGTATTTGGGATGCGACATTTGGAAAATGTAAAGTCAAAGGGACGCGGGATAATTGGTATCTAGATGAGGATGAGCATAGCCCGGCAAAACTTTGGGAAAACGCTTATTGTGGCCCTTACATTTATAGAGATGGAGACCCTGATGACGACGGCCCCAATGACGAACTATATGTAACGCTGGAAAACAAAAAAGTGGAGCTTCACGTGTGGCGCGACCAAAAGGTCGGCTCTTATTTGTCCAGCGACAAACTTCCAATTGTAAAAAGCTGGAAGGTTAAAAAAGATGATGATGGCGATGCCTATTTGAAAACCAAAAACGGAAAGACGATCGAGGAATTCATCCTTGATCCCGATCCTGCAATCGCGGCGCTGAAAAAACAGGCCGCAGATATGGCAGCGGCACTGTTAAAAAAGTGAAATAAATATTTACCCACCACTATTCGGCTTACTCACCACAAACAGCCAGACAAACCCCAATAGTCCAGACAAAAGCGAGGCTGTCAGGATGCCGGTTTTGGCCAGTAGAAGCAGGTTTTCGTCATTGGCAAAGCCCAGTTGGGCCACGAAAATCGACATGGTAAACCCGATGCCCGCCAGCAATGACACGCCGGCAATCTGGGTAAATCGTGTTTCCTTTGGCAAATCGGCCACGCCCAGTTTCAATACCAGCCACGCCGCGCCGGTGATGCCGATGAATTTTCCGAATATCAGGCCTAAAGACACTCCCAGAACAACCGGATGCGACAGGGTTTCCCCTAAAGATCCAAATTCAATCGGCACGCCTGCATTCACCAAGGCAAAGATCGGGATCACCAGATAGGCGACGGGCATGTGCCAGCTGTGCTCTAGCCGTTGCAAAGGGGCTTGCACGCGATGCACTGTGTTGCCCATTTTCTGCACAATGGCGCGCAGCTCCTCGTTTGTTAAGGTGCTTTGATCAGGGTGGGTTTGACGGCTGGTTTTAAAGCGGCCCAACAGATCCCCCATCTGATGCATAAACCTGTCGGGGTTGTATTTCGGGATCGCCGGAATTGTCATGGCACCCAGAATACCGGCAAGCGTGGCATGCACGCCCGACAGCAACAGCGCATACCACAAAAAGATCGCGATGATAAAATAGGGCACTGCATTGCGAATACCGCCCAAATTCAACAAGATCAAAATCCCGAACAATCCGGCGGCAACCGCCAGCGGCCCAAGCGCGATTGATTCCGTATAAAACACCGCAATCACCAGAACCGCACCCAGATCATCAACAATCGCCAAGGCCACCAGAAAGGTAATCAGACCTTTGGGAACGCGGCTTGCCAACAAGGCCAGCGCGCCAACCGCAAAGGCAATATCGGTGGCCATCGGAATACCCCAGCCCACCGCCGCCGGCCCCGAAGGATTGATCGCGAAATAAATCAGTGCCGGCATAATCATACCGCCAATGGCGGCCGTCAAAGGCATAATTGCGTTGCGCAGATTTGCCAGCTCGCCCACCATAAATTCGCGTTTCAGCTCCAGACCAACCACAAAGAAAAACAGCGCCATCAAACCGTCATTGATCCAATGGCCCAGCGACATTTTCAATTTCCAATCGCCAAAGCCGATGGTGGCGTAATTATGAACCAAATCGTAATAGGCGCCGGCCAAAGGGCTGTTGGCCAGAACCAGCGCGATCACCGCGCTGATCATCAACAACAGGCCACTGGTGGTTTGACGGTGGATAAATTCCTCGAACGGTGTCAGAAACTTGTTAAAGTGTTTCTCCCACATGGCATTGAAAATTCCGGTGTTTGAGGGGGGGGGCGTGTTATCGTCCATGGTCTCTTTCTAAATTTTAAATAACGGGCACTGCGTTTGCTCCGGTGCATTTCTGCATCGGGTTATCGTTCATATAATGTTCCAAACCGGAATTTCAATCACAGACACCGCGAATTATGGGGCGGTACACCGATTAACCCTGTGTTAACCGTGCGATGCGTTAACCCGGTAAAATTGGCAAAAAGTGCCATACGCTTGCCATACGTAAGCCATACACTTGCCATACACCGAATTTTGGCCGTTTCGCCTTGTTAATATACCTCTGCGGGTGATTCGCGGACTGATTGGGCCAAAATCGGTTTTTCCAGCAATTTAGGCCTTAAACCGCCACAACGCCGGAACAAACTGAAAGGCATCCCCCTCACGCCGGACATGCCCCACACCGGGAAACGGGAAATGATATCCAAGCACCGCAATGCGCTCATCGGCGGCCATTCCCAGCACCTTGCGGCGGGTTTTTGCGGCCATTTCCTTATCAA
>CAMZKY010000008.1 GCA_947311455.1 uncultured Marinosulfonomonas sp.
AAGCCAATTTATCAACATGCGGCGAAATATTTTCGATGACCCGACTAAGCAAGGATTGACCGCATAAATCTTTCAATCCATTGTCGCCCCCCCCCATACGGCGCGCCAAACCGCCGGCGAGGATAATTCCGAATGGTTTTGTCATACTGATCTCGCGCTTTTGCGACGGTGTTTGCGGTCTTCTGTGGTTACGGATGTAACATCGGCGTCCCACACCAAACGATCCTGGCCTGACAGGCATTGAAACCGCTGCCCGCGCATACGTCCGATCAAAGTCAATCCAACCTGCCGTGCGATTTCAACACCCCACGCGGTAAACCCTGATCGTGAAACCAGAACAGGAATTCCCATCATCGCCGTTTTAATCACCATTTCCGATGTCAACCGTCCAGTTGTATACAGAATTTTGTCAGCTCCTGAAATCTTTTCAGTCAGCATCCAACCGGCCACTTTATCAACTGCATTATGGCGCCCCACATCCTCCATATAAACCAGAGGTTTGTCCCTTTCACATAAAATCGTGCCATGAATCGCCCCCGCAGTTAAATACAGGCTGGGCGTTCGGTTGATTTTGTCAGCCAATGCATACAGCCACGAGGTTTTCAAAGGAACGTCCGGCAAAGTTAGCCCTTCTAGCCCTTCCATCATGTCACCAAACACTGTTCCCACAGCACAGCCCGAGGTGCGGGTTTTCTTTTTTAGCTTTTCTTCATAATCGGTTTCTATCGCGGTGCGCACCACTACGGTTTCCAACTCTTCGTCAAAATCAACACCGGTGATGGTTTCGCCATCCGACAACATGCCTTGATTGTGCAAAAATCCAAGCGCCAGATATTTTGGATGGTCGCCAATGGTCATCGCGGTCACAATTTCACGCTTGTTCAGGTAAATCGTCAGCGGGCGCTCCTCGACAACAGTGATTTCAACAGGTGAGTTGTTCTGGTCAACGCATTGCACAGCGCGCGTCAGCCTGCCGTCGTTCAACCCGGGAGCGATAATATAATCGGAAAAAATGGATTTTGTCACAGCTGGCTCCAAGAGAAAAGGTGCATCCTACTGCAAAGTATCGCACCCCTAATCGCAAGTAAATTGTGTTTCGAGACATACATCAAAAAACCGGCGGTTTGAGAATATTTGTCTCACATGCAGTTGGAAACCGCCCTTGTGCGGTCGATTTGTCCTTTTCCATGCATAACGCTTGTTTGGGTCAATCGCCTGTAATATTTGGAAAAAATATGGTGAATACAGTTCCCGCTCCCAATACGCTTTCAACATTGATCTTGCCCCCACTGCGAATAATCAGGTTCTGGCTTATAGACAGACCAAGACCTGTGCCCTCGCTTGCTTTGGTCGTGAAAAACGGATCGAATATCTGGCCTAGAACCTTCTCAGGAATCCCTGAACCTGTATCTGATACCGTAATCAAAACCCCATCAACTTCGTCATTAGTGTGATTGACTGTTTTTATATTCAACACCCCTCCGTTT
Organism: uncultured Marinosulfonomonas sp.; assembly: GCA_947311455.1. Lineage (GTDB taxonomy): Bacteria > Pseudomonadota > Alphaproteobacteria > Rhodobacterales > Rhodobacteraceae > Profundibacter. Next base: position 1,488 of record CAMZKY010000008.1, read on the forward strand.
TGCATCGCATGGATGGCATTCACAACAAGGTTGATCAGCACCTGTTGCAGCTCGGTTCTATTCATCGCGACCATACAATCTGACGTAAGCTCTAGCTGCAAATCAATATGGCCTTTGACCAATAGATGTTGAACCAACGGTATAGTATCGTGAATCACGTCATTGGGGCTTGTATGGTCCACCACCCCTGCAAATTCTTCGGGGCGGGCAAATTGCAACAGCTTGCTTACCAAAATGTGGATACTGTGAATTTGCGCTTCGACCAGATCAAACTCTGTTTCAAGCGGTGCTATTCCATCCCCGATTTCCTGACGTATAACCTCGATATTGCCCAGAATTACGGCAATGGGGTTATTGATTTCATGGGCAATACTGGCAGAAATTTCGCCTATTGACGCCAGCTTTTCGGATATAATCAGCTGCTTGTTGCTTGCTTCCAAACGCCGTCCAGCTTCGTTGAGTTCTTTGGTTCTCTCTTCGACGCGCGCGTTCAATTCCCGTGCCCAAGCCTTAAGTTCCTTATTGGTTTCCTCGACCTGTTCCAACAGGTGATCAAATTTATTTGCCACCACAGCAATTTCATTGCGCGCAACCGGCACTTTGCTGCGCGCACCAAGATCGCCGGATTCAACCTTTGCAATTGTTGAAACGATTTTTTCCAACGGTTTGAAAACACCACGGGCTATGGCCATAAACAATGGTATAGACAGCCCTAACAACACCAAAAAACCACCCGAAATTATCATCAGAGATCGAATTTTCGCAGCTCGAAAGGGGCTATCCAAAAAACCGACATAAAGCATCCCAACCCTCTTTCCAAAACTGTCCAGTAGAGGCTCATAGGCAGAAATATACCAATCATTCACGACAAACGCGCGATCAAGCCATATTTCCCCTTTGGTTAGAACAGCATTTCGCACCGCAACCGATACCCGCGTTCCTAGGGCGCGTGTATTTTCAAACAGGCGCACATTTGTGGAGATTCGGACATCTTCCAGAAACAATGTGGTGGTGCCGCGGCTGCCTTCCGTCAGGCTTGCTTGAGGATAGACCAAATCATTGATGGTATCAATAAACTCAAGATTTCGATTGAGCAAAAGGCCCGCAACCAATACACCATTTTGGCCCACTGGAACAGCACTATGCACGATCATACCCCGCGTTTCATCAATGCGGTCTGTTGCCATTGCCCCTAAGGTTGGAACCAGCGGAATTTCAGCGCGCGATGCAAGATCAGCAGAATATTGTGACAAAGTGTTTTGGTCAAAAATGTCGATTTCCGTTCTCACGATCCCTTTTCGAGCATCAAGAACAACCGGCCAAATATTCGGATTATCCGGTATGTTAATCGTGGTGGGGGATATAATTTTTCCAGTGTCATCAATATAGTAAAGAAAATCAAACCCAAATTCGATGAGCTTTTCATCCAGCAGCTCTGGAAATTTATTAGGGGGCGTATCTGCAAAAGTAACCGACGCGGCAAAGGCTTGTAATTTTTCGCTGGAGCGTTCTTTAAGACCGGCTAAATACTGATGCGCGATTGTCAATTCGCCGTTTACTTTGGCAATCAACAAATCATCAAACCGCTGAGACCAGTTTGCAATTACGCCCGCCCCAAACAACGGCAGCAACACCAACAGCGGCAACAGCGCGATTGCCAAAAGGCGAACACGAATAGATTGATACCATTTAATCCGTGGTTGGCTTTTCTGAATAATTACATCTTCCACATTGCGCATTTTCGATCAATTGTTTTGCGTGACACGCCAAGGCGGCGTGCCGCTTCGGCGCGATTGCCATCGCATTCTTTCAGGATCGTCAAAATGTGACGCCGTTCAACAGATTCCAGAGAATCGGGCAAGCCTATTTCACTTGCGCCGGAATCGCTGAATTCTGGGGGGAACTCTCCATCAATCAATGACCGTTCAATCAGGTTCCGAAGTTCGCGCACATTTCCGGGCCAGTCATAGCTTGCCAATTTAACCAGAACACCATCCGTCAAGGGTAAGGGCATCGTGCCCAATCTGTCAGCAAAAGTTTTCATGAACATCGTGCAAAGCTCCAGAATATCGCCTTTGCGCTGAATTAGCTTAGGCATTTCAACCTGAACTACATTTATGCGATGATACAGATCAGCGCGGAATGTGCCGTTTTTCACACACGCTTCCAAATCTGCATTGGTGGCAAACATAAAGCGAAGATTTAAGGGAACCTCGCGCATTGATCCAATTGGCCGAATACGCATTTCTTCTATCACGCGCAACAATGCCCCTTGCACTGCCATTGGCATTTCGGCAATTTCATCCAGAAACAACGTACCGCCCCGCGCATGAAACAACAGCCCGTCTTTTTGCGTTGTTTCGCCGTCGCTATTGCGCGTTAGGCAGCCAAATAATTCATTGGCAAGAACCTCTGCCGAAATAGCGGCACAATTAACTGGAACAAAGGGTTTGTTTGATCTAGGCGAAAGCCCATGCAACGTGCGCGCCGCAACCTCTTTTCCCGTGCCACTTGCCCCGGTAAATAAAACGGAAGTCGGCAAAGGTGCAACGCGATTCAGAATTCCACGAATATTTGATATCTCGGCTGACCGGCCCATAAGACGGCCCCGAACGCATAGGTTTTCAACAGCCAGTTCATATTTCAACAGATAATTTTCGCGCCGCAATTCCTGTCGGTCAATACAACGCGCAATTGCATTTAGAATTTGATTTGAACGAAACGGCTTAAGCACAAAATCTGCAACCCCAACCCGAAGTGCCTGAATTGCGGTGTCCAGATCGGCAAAGGCAGTGATCAAAATTGCATCGGCATAAAAACCGAGCTTACGTTGTTCTTTCAACCAGTCAAGCCCGTTTTCCTTGGGCATGATATTATCCAGAATGACTATGTCGAAATGGGTTTCATCCAACAATTTCGCTGCATCCGAAACATTGGATGCCTGTTCAACCCTACGGCAATAAGGGGTTAATATTTTAAACAAAAAATTGCGCATTCCCGGTTCGTCATCGACTATCAAAATAGAAGCGATTGAAAGGCTTTCGCCGAATTCGTCATTCGAAACTGTTTTATGGTCTTTTGCGGTTGGCGTTTTCATGTGCATGCTTTTCATTCACGTGGGGGATAGCGAAGGATTTCAATCTTTCGCTACCCCCTAGTTTCACAAAACATGATGGGCTGTTGCGCGTGCAAACTCAACCTGATTTTTCGTCACCCTCATCAAGGGTCGCCGCCACCAGCTCACTTAACCCGATGATTTCATAGTCCAGTTCATATTCATCCAGGCCATCCTCGAATACCGAGCGGCAATTCCCGCAAGGCACCACAACCGCCTCAAGATCCTTGATCTCGTTCAACTGTTCCGCCTTCAGGCCAAACGCCTTGGTTTTCACCTCTTCAGCCCGTGGGTTGGCCGACACCCCACCGCCACCGCCACAGCAGAAATTGGTCAGACCCGCGCCTTTCATTTCAACAAAGTCCGAGCAGGATTCATCCATCAATTTGCGTGGCTCTTTCAACAGACCGCCACGGCGGATAATCTGGCAAGGGTCGTGCAACGTCATGCGCCGACCATCCTTTTTGCCCGCCGGAATTTTGCCCTCGCGACGTAATTTGTCCAGCAATTCGATGATGTGAACCACCTCGAATTTAAACTGCCGCCCCATCATGTTAGGCCCCGCCCAGCGGATCGCACCGTAAGCATGGCCGCATTCAGGGCTGATCACGGCTTTCACTTCCAGCTCCTCGGCGGCATTCACCACCCGCTCCAAAATCTCCTTGGCCAAGGGGCCAGAGCCGATCTGCACGCCAACATTGGTGGCCTCATACGCCACCGATGAAATTGTCCACGTCAGCCCCGCCTTTTTGAACAGCTTGGCGTAGGCACCCAACACCTCGGGATAGCCCATGATCTCCATTGACGAAAAGATCGCCATGTAATCCGCGCCTTTTTTATCAACCTCAATCTTGATACCTGTGGCATCTTCTTGATGTTTGATCTGTGCCTTAAGTG
>CAMZKY010000009.1 GCA_947311455.1 uncultured Marinosulfonomonas sp.
CAAGAAAGATTATCAGGCGGCGTGGTTGCTTAAGGCGATAACCATGATTGATCTGACCACCCTGTCAGGGGATGATACCCAAGAGCGGGTCAAGCGCCTGTGCGCCAAGGCACGCCAGCCTGTGCGCGCCGATATTCTGGCCGCGCTTGGTATGCCCGACATCACCACGGGGGCTGTTTGTGTGTATCACGATATGGTTGAAACCGCGGTCGCGACGCTGGATGGTTCAGGCATTCCGGTGGCGGCTGTTTCCACGGGGTTTCCGGCGGGGTTGTCACCATTAAAAACCCGGATCGAGGAAATACGCCAAAGTGTTAAGGCCGGTGCCAAGGAAATTGATATCGTGATTTCCCGCCGTCATGCGTTGGCCGGAAACTGGCAGGCAATTTACGATGAAATGCGCCTGTTTCGTGAGGCCTGCGGCGATGCCCATGTGAAGGCAATTTTGGCCACCGGTGAGCTGGGCACATTGCGTAATGTGGCACGCGCCAGTTTGGCCTGCATGATGGGCGGGGCGGATTTTATCAAAACCTCGACAGGGAAAGAGCCGGTGAATGCCACGCTGCCTGTCAGTTTGGTGATGATGCGCGCCATTCGTGATTACCACACCCGCACCGGATTTCGCGTTGGCTATAAACCTGCGGGCGGGGTTTCCAAGGCCAAGGATGCGGTGAATTATTTGGCCCTGCTGAAAGATGAGCTGGGCAATGGTTGGCTATCACCCGATATGTTCCGCTTTGGCGCATCGTCCCTGTTGGGCGATATCGAACGCCAGCTGGAACACCACGTCACCGGAAACTATTCCGCCGCCTACCGCCACCCGATTGGATAAGAACATGACAATAAAAGAGATATTTAATTCGATGGAATACGGCCCTGCTCCGGAAAACACCGACGAAGCCTTCGCGTGGATTGCCAAACATGATGGCCAATTTGGCCAGTTTATCGGCGGTGCATTTACCAAACACCACGACGGGTTTATCAGTAAAAATCCGGCCACCGGCGATGATCTGGCGCAGCTTACGCAGGCCAGCGAAAAAGACGTGAATGCGGCTGTGGCGGCGGCAGGCAAGGCGCAGAAAAAATGGGCCAGCACATCGGGCCATGAGCGCGCGAAAATTATGTATGCCATCGCGCGGCTAACGCAAAAGCACGCGCGCCTGTTTTCGGTGCTTGAGGTGCTGGACAACGGCAAACCGATTCGCGAAGCCCGCGATATCGATATCCCCTTGGTGACGCGGCATTTCTATTATCATGCTGGCATGGCGCAACTGATGGAAAGCGAGTTGCCCGATGCCGAACCTTTGGGCGTTTGCGGGCAAATCATCCCGTGGAATTTCCCTTTGTTGATGCTGGCGTGGAAAATTGCACCGGCGATTGCCATGGGCAATTCTGTGGTGCTGAAGCCTGCGGAATACACATCCATAACGGCGCTTCTATTTGCCGAAATTTGTGTCGAGGCAGGTGTGCCGGACGGCGTTATCAACATTGTCACCGGCGACGGGCGCGTGGGCGAGATGATCGTCAATCATCCTGATATCGCCAAAATTGCCTTTACCGGATCAACAGCCGTTGGGCGGCGCATTCGCGAGGCCACGGCCGGATCAGGCAAGGCCCTAACGCTGGAGCTGGGCGGCAAATCGCCCTACATCGTGTTTGATGATGCCGATATCGACAGCGCGGTCGAAGGCTTGGTGGATGCGATCTGGTTTAATCAGGGTCAGGTGTGCTGTGCGGGGTCACGTTTGTTGGTGCAAGAGGGCATTGCCGATGTCTTTCACACCAAACTGAAAACCCGCATGGACGGGCTGCGCGTTGGTGATCCGCTGGATAAATGTATTGATATCGGCACGCTGGTTGATCCGGTGCAACATGCCGCGATCACGAAGATGGTTTCCGATTGTCATGACGGCGATATTTACACCGCCAACACTCCGCTGCCCAATTCGGGCTGCTATTATCCACCCACATTGATCACCGGATTGACGTCGTCCTCTACCTTGATGCAGGAAGAAATCTTTGGTCCTGTGCTGGTTTCAACCACCTTCCGCACCCCGTCCGAGGCTGTGCAACTGGCCAACAACACCCGTTACGGATTGGCGGCAAGTGTCTGGACGGAAAACATAAATCTGGCGCTTGATATCGCGCCCAAGCTGGTGTCGGGCATTGTTTGGGTGAATGCCACAAACTTGATGGATGCGGCCGCCGGATTTGGCGGCACCCGCGAAAGCGGCTTTGGGCGCGAAGGCGGTTGGGAAGGGTTGGCCAGTTATACCAAACCCAAAACACAGGCCAAAAACCTGACGCCCGCCGTGGCGGTTTCCGCCCCCAAAGATGCGAAAATTTCCGGCCTTGATCGCACCGCCAAGATGTTTATCGGCGGCAAACAGGCGCGCCCTGATAGCGGCTATTCCACCGCGATCTGGTCACCCAAAGGCGCGTTGCTGGGCCATGTGGGCAATGGCAGCCGCAAAGACGTGCGTAATGCTGTCGAGGCGGCGCACGGGGCCAAAGGCTGGGCCAAAACCACGGCGCATTTGCGGGCGCAGATCATGTATTACATCGCTGAAAACCTATCGGCGCGGGCCGAAGAATTTGCCGCGCGTCTGGATGACATGAGCGGCAAGAACAATGGGAAAGCCGAGGTCGAAGCCAGTATTTCACGCCTGTTCACCTATGGTGCATGGGCCGATAAATATGATGGGCAGGCGCACGGCGTGCCTATTCGCGGCGTAGCACTGGCAATGAAGGAACCTGTGGGTGTGGTCGGGGTTCTATGCCCGGACGAGGCGCCTTTGCTCGGGTTGATTTCCACCATGGCGCCGCTGATTGCCATGGGCAACACCTGCGTGCTGGCCGCCAGCCAAACCGCGCCTTTGGCGGCAACGGATTTCTATCAGGTTTTGCAAACCTCGGATGTGCCGGCAGGGGTGGTGAACATCCTGACAGGTGCGCATTCTGACATGGCAAGAACCATGGCGGGGCACATGGATATCGAGGCGATGTGGAGCTTTTCTAGCGCTGATTTGTCGGGCGATATAGAGGCTGCGTCGGTTAGCAATCTGAAACGGACATGGGTAAATAACGCCCATGCACGCGATTGGTTCGGGGCAGGGGGCGAAGGGCGCGAATTCCTGCAACAGGCGACAGAGGTGAAAAACATCTGGATACCTTACGGCGAATGATCACCCGTACCCACACAAAAGGCGACGCGCCGTCAACCGCTGTCTATTCTGATTGCGAGCGATACCGCTATTCGCTAACCCGTGTGTGGGAACCTGCGGGCAAGAAGGTGTTCTTTGTGATGCTGAACCCGTCCACTGCCACCGAAGTACAAAACGATCCAACCGTGGAACGTTGCGAGCGGCGCGCACGCACGCTGGGATTTGGCGCGTTTCGGGTGGCCAATATCTTTGCGTGGCGCGATACCGATCCCAAATTGATGCGCAAAGCGGATGATCCGGTCGGGCCGGAAAATGACGCAGCAATTTCCGAAGGCTGCGCATGGGCCGACCAGATCATTTGCGCATGGGGCACCCACGGCGAACACAGGAATCGCGGCGCGGCGGTGGAAACCCTGATGCGCGCCACGGGATTGCCATTGTATCATTTGGGCCTCAGCAAAGCGGGGCATCCCAAACATCCGCTTTACATTGCCTATGCGGTTCAGCCAGAATTGTGGGCATGACCGAACAGATTGAAACACCCGATGAACTAGACGAATTGCGCGGCGAATTGCGCGGCGTGCACAAAGAATTGCACCGCCTGAACACCCACCGTTTCGTGCGCATCCACAACTCGCTGTGGCGGCTCCTGACATTTCAATTTGTGCGCGGCCTGGCCTTTGGACTGGGATCGGTGATCGGCGCAACGATCCTTGTATCGGTGATTGGCTATTCCCTTTCCAGTATTAATTTTATCCCCATTGTTGGCGAGTGGGCCAAGCAGATTGCCGATATGATCGCACAAACCCGTTAACCCTTTAGGTACAATAAATCACAATTTTGCACTAAATTTGCCAAATTCTTAAAATACGACTAGTATTGAATTTAGGAAATAAAGGTTTTGGCTTTCGTTAAGATGTGCCGATATAGATTATATGTTTGAACTTCTTGGGATAGTAGGATTGTTGCTTGCCGCGCTTGTGGGCGGAAGTAATGCAATTGATGTTGAACCGGATCCAAGCGAAGATATTCAAGGCTCGCCCGGAAATGATGCGCTTTTCGGGACCGATATTGATAGCAATATCTCGGGAGAAGATGGTGATGACATTTTGGATGGCCGAGGTGGAAATGATAATTTATACGGTGGCAATGGGCAAGATGTGATGCACGGTGGCGATGGCGATGATCATCTATTTGGCCAGCAAGACGACGATACCCTTTCCGGTGAAGCAGGCGATGACACGCTGGATGGTGGGGCCGGAAATGACCGTTTGTTAGGCAATAATGGTGACGATACCTTGAACGGACAGGATGGTGATGACCAGCTGTTTGGAGGAGAAGGGAATGACCATTTGATGGGCGATACAGGAAATGATGCCATGCAAGGATCGTCTGGTGATGATTATCTGGCGGGTGGATTGGGCCAAGACACCATGTTTGGCGGCATTGGTAATGACGTGTTGGAAGGTGCGGTGTTTGATCCTTTGGTGCAAAACAGTTTGGATCAGGACATACGTGATTTTCTGAATGCCGGGGAAGGTGATGACATTCTGCGCATTGGTAATTTTGATATTGCAACAGGAAATGGCGGTAACGATTCTTTTGTATTGGGGGATTGGATCGAAGCCGGAAAAGAGGCGTTGATTCAGGATTTTGATCCGGCAACCGAAAGCATAACGATTGAATATCGAACAGAGATCGCCCCGACAGTGACTATCGAACCGCATCCCAGCCTAGGTGATGTCAGTTATATTGTTTTGAACGGGCAGCCCTTGGCCGCTTTGCAGGGGGTTGTGTCAACCGACCCAATCAACATCATTTTGGTTGCGCGGGGGGCGCAATCGTAAATTTCCCTTTTCATTCCGGTCGAAAACTTCTATACGCGCGCAGCTGTGTGATTCATATCGCATAGCGCCTCCATGGGCCTTGCTGGACGACATCCCGGTTTGCGCCATTCATTTTAACCTTTACAAGGAGACCCCGATGTCGATTACACCAGAAGAAAAAGCCCGTTTAATGAAAGAATTCGCAACCAAAGAAGGTGACACCGGTTCACCCGAAGTTCAGGTTGCTGTTTTGACATCACGGATCAAAACCCTGACCGAGCACTTTAAAACACACAAAAAAGACAACCACTCGCGTCGTGGTCTTTTGCGTTTGGTGGCAACACGCCGCAAACTGCTTGATTATACCCGCAGCAAAGACGAAGCGCGTTACAAGGATCTGATCCAACGCCTTGGCATCCGTCGCTAATTGCGATTACTGCACATTTGACGAATTAGAAAAACACCCGCTTGACGATCAAGCGGGTGTTTTTGTTTGGAGGGAGCGCTCGTTGACCCTTACGGGTCTCCTCGCGGGCACCTACCGAGAAGCCGCCCGCAAGGGCGCGACGAGGTGTTAGTCGCGTGGAATTGATCCCATCACCGTAAAGCTTTTGATAAACGGCCCCGCCATGGCCGGATTTTTAATCATCGCGCCGTAATCACCCACCTGAAATTTCAGTTTGCGGCTGGTATAGGCCATCCCAAGGCCAACCATGCCTAAGCCCTTTTTGCACCATTTTTCCCAATTGGCCGCGCTTGCGCGCAGATCCCAGCTTAGTTCCTGACCACCGTAATCACCCGCCTCTGTGACAACACCATCCACCACGCGAATATAGGCGCGCGGCGCGTCTTCGCCGTCAAACCCATAGCCAATCACGGAATTGAAATTGATCTTGGCAAGGGCTGGCCCCAAACCCGGCTCTGCGTTCCACGCGCCCCCGAATTGTGACATCCATTCTTGTGAAAATAATGCTGGCATTTGGTTCTCTCCCTTTTTGAATTTGCTATTCTCCCGCTTCTTTTTAACACATTCAGGAGTTGTTGTGTAAGGAATTTTACTGCAAAGATTGCAACGCCAGCAAAACCAACCCTTCCCACGCGCCAATAAATCCTGTATGCGCGCGTGTATCTGTAACGTGTGTTTGGATCCCGACACATGATCTATGATGGATGGGATCGGCGGCAATGGGGCCGCTATGTTAACGGGAGGGCCGGAACGCCGGTTAAGCTCCCAGAAGGAAACGATAAATGTTTAAAGAATCCAAAGTCTCAATGGAGTGGGGCGACGAAACGCTTACGCTTGAAACAGGGAAAATCGCCCGTCAAGCCGACGGTTGCGTGATCGCCACATTGGGTGAAACCAGCGTATTATGCGCCGTAACGTTTGCGAAAACACAAAAGCCGGGCCAAGATTTCTTCCCGCTGACTGTTCACTATGGTGAAAAAGCCTACGCCGCCGGTAAAGTTCCAGGTGGTTTTTTCAAGCGCGAGGCGCGTCCATCTGAAAAAGAAACACTGGTCAGCCGTCTGATTGACCGCCCGATCCGCCCGTTGTTTGTGCCTGGCTTTAAAAACGAAGTTCTGGTGATTTGTACGGTTTTGTCACATGATCTGGTCAATGATCCCGATGTTGTTGCGATGATCGGTGCTTCGGCTGCGCTTACAATTTCCGGCGCGCCTTTCATGGGGCCGATTGCTGCTGCACGTGTTGGTTTTGTAGATGGCGAATACATCCTGAACCCTGAATGCGACGACATGCATGATCTGCGCAACAAGCCCGAGCAACGTCTTGAGCTGGTTGTGGCTGGTACCAAAGACGCCGTGATGATGGTTGAATCCGAGGCATATGAGCTGACCGAAGCTGAAATGCTGGGGGCGGTGAATTTTGCTCATGACAACATCAAGCCAGTGATCGACCTGATCATTGAACTGGCCGAAGATTGCGCCAAAGAGCCGTTTGATTTCGCTCCTGCCGATTACAGCGACTTGTCAAAAGCTGTTGCCAAAGCTGGCGAAAAAGACATGCGCGCGGCGTTTGCCATCACTGACAAACAAGAGCGCACATCGGCCGTTGCTGCGGTACGCGAAGCCATCAAAGCCGCCCTAACGGACGAGCAATTGGAAGACGCAAATCTGGGTTCCGCAATGAAAGGCCTTGAGGCTGACATTCTGCGCGGTGACGTGGTTAAAACCGGCAAACGTATCGATGGCCGCGACACAACAACAGTGCGTCCGATTGTTTCGGAAACCGGTTTGATTGCCCGCACCCACGGTTCTGCCTTGTTTACCCGCGGCGAAACCCAAGGGCTGGTTATCACCACATTGGGCACCGGCGATGATGAGCAAATGATCGACGCCCTGACTGGCACCTATCGCTCAAACTTTATGCTGCACTATAACTTCCCGCCTTATTCTGTTGGCGAAGTTGGCCGTTTCGGCTTTACCGGACGTCGTGAAATCGGCCACGGTAAATTGGCATGGCGCGCCCTTCAGGCGGTTTTGCCTGCGGCAACGGATTTCCCGTATACCGTTCGCGTTGTATCGGAAATCACTGAATCAAACGGGTCGTCCTCTATGGCATCTGTTTGTGGTGGTTCCTTGTCGATGATGGATGCGGGTGTTCCGTTGAAAGCGCCAGTTGCTGGTGTGGCCATGGGCCTGATCATGCAGGAAAGCGGCGAATATGCGATCCTGACAGACATCTTGGGCGACGAAGATCACCTAGGCGATATGGATTTCAAAGTGGCTGGTACAGAAAATGGTATCACATCGTTGCAGATGGATATTAAAATCACCGGTATCACCACCGAAATCATGGAAAAGGCGCTGGCACAAGCCAAAGATGCGCGCATCCATATCCTTGGTGAAATGTCGAACGCTTTGACCGAAGCTGGTGAATTCTCGGCCCACGCACCACGCATTGAAACCATGCAAATCCCAACGGATAAAATCCGTGAAGTGATTGGCTCGGGTGGTAAAGTGATCCGTGAAATTGTCGAAGTATCCGGCGCGAAAGTTGATATCAACGACGAAGGCATCATCAAAATTGCCTCGGCTAATGCCGATTCAATTGCCAAAGCTTATGAAATGATCAACTCGATCGTGGCCGAACCTGAAGCAGGCGTGATCTACAAAGGTAAAGTTGTGAAGATCGTCGATTTCGGCGCTTTTGTGAATTTCTTTGGCAAACGCGATGGTCTTGTTCATGTTTCACAAATCGAAAACCGTCGTTTGAACCATCCTTCGGATGTTCTGAAAGAAGGCCAAGAAGTTTGGGTTAAATTGCTGGGCTTTGATGATCGCGGCAAAGTTCGCCTTGCGATGAAAATGGTTGATCAAGCCACTGGTAAAGAGATCGTCGAAGACAAAGAGTAATCTTTGCGCCTTAAAAATAGAAAAGCCCTCGCCAAGTGCGGGGGCTTTTTTTATGGGGTGATATTGTCCTTAGGCAGGGGCCTATCGCGTTGATGTGAAGCGCCTTTTACCTGCTCCAAAATAGAATCAGCTATATATTCGTAAGCCTTTAGCGTCCTTTTCCCCAAAAGAATCCGAAGTTATTTCACACGATAATTAGCCCTCATTCTGTGATCCTGATTGTCCTACTCCCCCAGGATAGTAGGACAATCAGAATGCTAAAATCCCGGTTTTTTCTAGTGGGAAAAGTGGCTTCAACGGGGTTTGAATTTGAGGGCGCGCGGTTTGTTCTGTGTGTCTGCCTAGGTGAAATCCGCAAAAATTCTTACGATTTGGGATCGTGCGCGCGTTGGTTCCACCATCTCTGGTTTGCCACGAAGATTTTCGTTTGGTTCCGGGGGGCGGTTTCGAAAATTTCCCTTTTTACGCGGATTTTGCGCGGTGTTTTTTGGCGAAATTTTAGGGTCTGTTTGCGGAATTAGTAGAAAAACGGGTGAAAATAGGCAAATCGGTAAAGTCTTCATATGGATATCATATTTGCTGATCATATTCTTATGAATGATAGTGGCGTATCTTGTGGTTTCATATGAACATTGGTATAGCTGATCTTGCTTCCAGACTCAGGTTATATTCCAATGAATCTTTCTCCTCGTCAGCATAAAATCCTAAATCAAATCCGCAAGTCAGGCAGCGTGCAGGTTGATGCGCTTGCCACTGATTTTGCCGTAACAACCCAGACAATCCGGCGTGATCTATCGGATCTTTGCGATCTGGGGGTGGCCGTGCGCATTCATGGCGGGGCGCGGGAATCCCATTCGATTGCCAATGTAGATTATGAAAAACGTCGGCTTTTGGCCCGCGAACAAAAGGAACAAATAGCCACTCTTGTGGCGGGGCTTATCCCTGATGATTGCTCATTGATGATGAATATCGGCACCACCACCGAACAAGTTGCCCATAGCCTGCATTCCCATAAAAATCTTGTGGTGATCTCAAATAACTTTAATATTATCAATATCTTGATGAACTCCCACGGTAAGGAGCTGATCCTTGTCGGTGGCACCGTGCGCCAATCTGACGGGGCGATTGTGGGCGAAGATGCGGTTGAGTTTATTTCGCGCTACAAAGCGGATTACGCGATCATTGGGGCGTCGGCTCTGGATGAGGATGGCGCGATCCTTGATTATGATCTGCGCGAGGTGTCGGTGGCGCGGGCGATCTTGCACAATGCGCGGGTGAAAATACTGGTGGCGGATAATCGCAAGTTCTCCCAAACCGCCACGATGCGGATCGGCCATATCTCAGACATCGATTACTTCGTAACCGATCAACA
>CAMZKY010000010.1 GCA_947311455.1 uncultured Marinosulfonomonas sp.
AAAAGCTGCCCGATGGTTGGCCGATCCGTGTTCTGGCAGGCATCGAAGCCTTGTCCGAGCTTGAAAATGGCGCGGTTGTTGTTCAGGAAAATTTTGTGCAAATCCGCGGCAAAACCGGCAATCCGGATGCCCGGGCCAACATTGCGCGTCTGCTGTCTGACAAGCTGGGTGAATCTGAAAATTATGGAATTGAAGTCACCTACGAAAAAAAGCTTGATCCGATTGCCCAACTGCCCACGCCCGAGGAATGCATCCTTGGCATCACCGATGTTCTTTCCGAACAGAAAATCAGCTTTGCACCGGGATCTGCGGATATCGATTCAAACGGCTTGAAAACCATCACAAAGATTGCAGATATTCTGCGTAAATGTCCGGAATTCAAAATGGAAATTGCCGGCCACACCGATAGCCAAGGGCGTGAAGAAATGAATCAGGCCTTGTCGCAATCACGCGCACAATCGGTTTTAAACGCCTTGATGGCCCGCCGTGTTTTGACGAGCAAAATCACCGCCAAAGGCTATGGTGAGATAAATCCAATCGCGGATAACAAAACCGAAGAAGGCCGCGAAAGTAATCGGCGGATCGAATTCACTTTAACCGAGCCTAAACCGATCCCCGAACAAGAAACGGCGCTTGAGCAGCTAGAAGACCCTGCGTCAGATATTCCCCCTACCACCACGGAGTCCACCGATGAACAGAACTGATTTTATCATCGTAACCGCAGTTATCCTGTTTGTCGCATTCGTATTAGGATGGTTTGCGCATTGGTTAATCAACCGGTTTACCCGCGTTTCGGCCGCCGATATGGGCGAACTGGATAAGATGGCACAAAGCTTGCACGAGGCCGAAGAAATGCGTGATCAGGCCATCACCTACCTGCAGCAACGCGAGGCCGAAATGACAAACCAACAAGCCCAGACCGAAGCCGAACTCGGCGCCGCGATGGACGGGTTGCGCGACGTACGTCAAGAAGCCGAAGAAATGCGCGCCTATATCGAACGTATGAATACCGCATAAGACATAATAATAGTTTCACATGGTAAAAAGACCCCGCTGAACGGAGCCTTTTTTATCGCTGTAAACAATTCCCAAAGCATAGCGCGGGTTTATTTGTCGTCGCTCACATAATCTTCCAACAGTTTTTCGTTTTTGGCGTCTTCCAGCTGTTTAATCCGGTCTGCATTCATTTGGGCGTCAAACCGGTATTTGGTGAAGTTAACCAAGCTGATGGTCAGCATTAAAATCCCGATACCCCAGAACCCTTTGGTGGCCAGTGGCACGTCAGTTGATAGGTAAAGCGAGATACCCAGCAAAAAGTAAGCCGCCGCAATACCGCCCGCATTGATAAGCATGATGAAGCCGTTGTCATTATTTTGATTACGCATAGTCGTATTCCTTATCTGTATTTTCAGTTTAAATTATTTAGTGGGTTTCAAACGACTCAGGACATCGCTTGAGGTTGTTCGTGTTGATGGGCCATACCCCTTTTCAGCAAGCCTATCACCCAAGGTTTCATAGCTCAAGCCGCGATCAATTTCCGTTAGTATTTCTCCTTG
Source organism: uncultured Marinosulfonomonas sp. (assembly GCA_947311455.1). Taxonomy (GTDB): domain Bacteria; phylum Pseudomonadota; class Alphaproteobacteria; order Rhodobacterales; family Rhodobacteraceae; genus Profundibacter. Next base: position 1,557 of record CAMZKY010000010.1, read on the forward strand.
TTCAAACGGATCATCCTTGTCCATGACATTGGAAATCAGCTCCTCTGCCTCGGAAATTGCGCTTTGATTGCCGACGGTGTTACGCAGATGGCGTTGGATGCCTTGCTCTTTGCGAACAGCGCGGGCTGAAATCGCGCCCTGTTTCAGATCAATAATCCGGCGATTGGCCGTTTCCACCGAATGGCGCAGTTGCATCACCCGCAAGTCCAGCCGCTCGGCTGTTTCACGACGCATGGTTAGCTCGTTTTCCATATGCGCCACCGCTTGCGCCGCCTCCTGTGCAAGGTCTTCGCGTTCATCATCCATCGCGGCCTGTGCACGTTCAAACATATCTGCAGCGCGTTTTTCCAGGGTTTCGATTTGACGGGCCTCACTGCGTTGGCGCTGGATAAGGCTGGCAAGCGTGGCTTTGGCGGTTTTCAAACCGGCCATGGCTTCACGGATTTTCTGATCAATCAATTCTATCGAATAGTAATCTCTTACGTTTTCTTCTGCACGGGCATTGGCCCCGATTACTAAAGTTTTTAAAGTTGCAAACATTGTCTTTTCCTTTTCTTGAACATCGTTCATGAATACAGATATAGACAATTATGAACAATGTTCAAGTATTATTTTGAACATTGTTCATTTTATTTTCCGATTTGGTTTAAAACCTGCTCCAGCATTATTTCAACTTTGGCCAGCGGCACTGCCGAAATTCGTTTTTCAATGCCTAACAGCACAATGCCATGCACCGATGAAAACATCGCGCGCGTCATCAGATCTAAATCCTCGGTTTTCATATCAGGGAAAAGCATGCGCAACGGGGTGGCAATATAGGAGAACAGGCGCGCCAATTCCTCAAGATACCATTCCGGCACCCGAGAATCGATCGACATCTCAATATCAAACAAGGCCCGCCATTGATTAGGATGCGAGGCGGCAAAGTTTAAATAAGCCTTTGCCATCAATATCATACGATCATTCGGGCCTATATGATCGGCGTGTTCTTGTGAGGCTGCCACCGCTTTACCCAGATTGGCGAAGGTGCGCATGTTGATCGCCATAGCCAGATCGTTCAGATCATCAAATATATTGTATATCGCCCCAACAGAGCAGCCCGCCGCCCCTGCCAGATCACGCGCCTTGATCGAGCGCGCGCCATTGGAGATGACCATATCTTCGCC
>CAMZKY010000011.1 GCA_947311455.1 uncultured Marinosulfonomonas sp.
CAAATGCCCGCGAAGGGGCGGATCGAATGATCCCCCAAGCAAACCCACCTTAAGGCCGCGCGATGCTATTGGCATTCCTGATTTCAAACCATTCCCCGATCCGGCCCCCCTATTACCAAGACGCAACCCGCATGACCAACGCAAATTCAAACAACATAGTTCCCCCAACACAGGAACGCGCACAACCAGCTATAAGTCCGAACACGCAAAACAGGCCCATGAACATCTGCATAGCCATTTGTCGTCGGATCCCGCCCTTTGCGGTATGGAAATGGAAAGCTTGACCGTGGAGCGCGGCATTATCGCCCCCGCCAAAGCCGAAGCCCGTTTATAGGTCTACGCCCTAGGTGGCCGGGGTGACTTTTTGCCAAATCCAGCTGCAGCACTTGGCAAATCGCACACGGGTCAGCAGCAGGATCACGATCCCCAACAGATAGACCAGCGCCTGTATTTGCCAGACTTTGCCAATTAGTGCGTAATGCACACCCGCTAGAATCAACACCGGATAGGTTAGTGCGTGCAAGCGCCGCCAACGCACCGGCCCAATTTTGCTCAAAACCCTATTGTTTGAGGTCACCGCAAGCGGGATCATTAAAACGAATGCCCCCATGCCGATGGTGATATAAGGGCGCTTTATGATATCAGCCCAGATTTCACCCCAAAAGAACTGGATATCCAGCGCCAACCACACGGTCAAATGCAGGCTCACATAAAAGAACGCCAACAAACCGACCGCGCGGCGAAATTTCAACAGGTTCAATCCCAGAAATTTGCGCAGCGGTGTAATGGCCAACCCCGCCACCAAAAATTTCAACCCGATCAACCCGACCCCACGCTCCAGCGCCTTGACCGGATCAACACCCAACCCACCGGAAAACAACAAATAGACCAGCCATAAAAACGGAAGCGTTCCAAGGATATAAACCGCCCATGCGGGAATTGATCGGAGTTTTGCATTCAGCACATTTATCATCGGTCTAATAGTTCTTGGCCAAATCCATACCTGTATAAAGGTCAGCAACCTGTTCCTCGTATCCATTGAACTTCAACGTCGGCTGGCGCTTGGCAAAAATGCCGCCCCCGATCAAACGCTCCGAGGCTTGCGACCAACGGCGATGGTCAACTTCGGGGTTCACATTGGAATAGAACCCGTATTCATTTGGCCCAACAGTGTTCCACGTGGTTGGTGGCATTTCTTCAACCAGTGAAATACGCACAATGGATTTGATTGATTTAAACCCGTATTTCCATGGCACCACCAAACGCAAGGGTGCACCGTTTTGTTTTGGCAGTTCTTTGCCATACAAGCCAGACGCCAAAATCGTCAGCGGGTTCATCGCCTCGTCCAGACGCAGCCCTTCGACATAGGGCCAATCCAGCACACTGGTTTTCTGGGCAGGCATTTCGTCGGGGCGAAACAGCGTTTCAAAGGCCACATATTTGGCTTTGGATTGCACTCCGACACGGTTCAACAACGAGGCCAACTCAAATCCAAGCCACGGCACCACCATCGACCACGCTTCAACACAGCGGAACCGGTAAATGCGCTCCTCCAGGTCGGCATTCTTCAGAATATCGGCCAGATCATATGTGCCCGGCTTTTCAACCAGCCCGTCGATTTTAACGCTCCAGGGATCGGTCGTCAGAGTATGTGCGTATTTGGCAGGGTCCGTTTTTGAGGCGCCGAATTCATAATAATTATTGTAGCTGCTGATTTCCTTCAGGGTGTTGGGCGTTAAATCCAAAGCCCCCTCCGCAACGGCAGGTTTTGCGCCAAGCGTGCCAAAAGCGGTGCCGGCAACGGCCCCGGCCCCCAATACCCCAGCCCCGATGATTAAATTGCGCCGATTTAAAAAATGCTTTTGCGGTGTGACGTCTGAGTGTTTCAAATCGGATTTAAATCGTTTGGCCATGTTGGTCTCCTGTGGGTGTCTTTACCCTCACTTATTCAACGCTCTAAGCAAAGCCAACGCACATCACCTCACGATCTGGTTAGTTTTTGTAACGTGGACAAATTTCATTCATCAGCTTTGACAGGCCGTCCGCCTGCACAATGCGCACATGACCCCGTTTCATCAGCCGTGGCTCCGACACCCCAACAGAATGGGCGATGGTTTCAACCTCTTTAATGACGTTCTTGGCGTATTGTGCAACTTTGCGTATTTATCCGTCACCACCAGACCCTTTTGCAGGCTGGAATCATGGGTGGTGATCCCTGTTGGGCAGGTGTTTTTATTACATTTCAGCGCCTGAATACAGCCAAGACTAAACATAAACCCGCGTGCCGAGGTGATAAAGCCCGCCCCCGCACATAACGCCCAGGCAATATCCCCGGGGTTCACCAGTTTACCGCTGGCAATAATCTTGACGCGATCTTTCAGACCAAATTCATCACAATCATTCACTTTGTCCTTTTTGCCCTTTTGACACGGGGCGATCTATGAGTATTCTCCTATCAAACTGCGATGCGTTACAAAAAGGCAAATCAATTCATCGCGGGTGAACAATAAAGGGAGAATATAGTGTTCAAACACATCGGTGCTGCCTGTGTAGCTGTTTTCATTGCGGCCCCGACTTGGGCACAAGAGGCCATGACCTATCTATCACCAGACAATTTCGAAGATACGGTTTTTTCAGTTGAAAGCGCGATTTTGGATGCGGGGCTGGTGATTGATCTTACCAGCCACACAGGTGAAATGCTGGAGCGCACACGCGCGGATGTCGGGTCTGATATTGTATTGTTCGAAAACGCAGAAATCTTCAGCTTTTGTTCGGCACGCCTGTCGCGCAAAGTGATGGAGGCCGACATCATGAATATCGTTCATTGCCCATACCGGATTTTCGTAATGCAGCCGGGCGGGTCTGATCAAGTGACGGTGGGCTTTAAATCCATGCCCGATGGTGCGATGCAAGAAATTCAAACGTTACTGGATGGCATCGTAAAGGAAGCATTAGGGCAATAAGCGAAAGAATTCAGCGTCGGGGCTTTAAAAGCGAGAACCAGAAACGGGAATATCTGATCCAGGCCTCCCTCCACCACCAACTTTCCATGCATTGTTCTGTGCTTACGGTTTTGTGCAATGCGATTGAATACGGGTAGTTGGCTGGGATGGTAGGATTCGAACCTACGATACACGCTACCAAAAAGCGTTGCCTTACCACTTGGCTACATCCCAACGTGAGCCGTTCACTACGATGAACGCACAGAGTCTTCAAGCCCTCTTTTAAAAAAATTTTAATTCCATAGGCCATTGAAAACAATCTTCTTGCAAAGGTATGCTTTGAGTGGGTTTGTAATGTAAATGAACCCACATTTATGTCGATACAAATGACATAGCATTCGCGGCTGATTCTAACATAAATCTTAATTTGCCCCACACCCAAGCGAATTAAAGCACGACACGGAGAATAAGAAATTCATAGGCACCGCTTGCCCCACACCCCTAACTATGGCACTAGTCTTTTAGGGTTCTCTAAACGAATAGGTTTACTTATGAGCAATTTCTCACAACGCCGCACAATGATGGTTGATACGCAAGTGCGCCCGTCAGATGTTACAAAATTTCCGATCATTGAAGCAATGTTATCCGTTCCGCGCGAATCCTATGTGCCCGACGAAAAACGGGAAGTCGCATATGTAAGCGAAATCTTGGCTTTGGGGCATTCACGTGTGTTGTTGGAGCCACGGACTTTCGCTAAAATGCTGGACGCGCTTGATATTGCGCCGGATGAGCTGGTTTTGGATCTGGGGTGCGGATTGGGGTATTCAACAGCCGTTTTAGCCCGTCTGGCCGAGGCCGTTGTTGCAATCGAAGAGAATCAAGAATTTGCAAAAGAAGCGCAAGAAAAACTGTCATCTAACGGTGTAGATAACGCCGCCGTCCTTGAAGGCAAGCTGTCGGAGGGGGCTGCTCAACATGGCCCTTATGATGCCATCATCATTGAAGGCGCAGTCGAGCAAATTCCCGAAGGTATCCTGGAGCAGCTCAAAGAAGGAGGCCGTATCGCAGCGATCTTTATGGAAAACACATTAGGTGTCGTGCGCATTGGATATAAAATTGATGGCCGTATGACATGGCAGTATTCATTCAACGGCGCGGCGCCAACGATTTCCGGATTTGAAAAAACCCGCGAATTCGCACTTTAATAACCACGTGTTGAAGACAAATTAGAGGGAAATATGGGTAGATCAGTTAGAGCATTCATCGCAACCATTACTATCTTAGGGGCTGTAGGAATTGGCACGATCGTACGCGCCGAGACTCTGACGGATGCCATGATTTCCGCCTATAAGCATTCGGGGCTTCTGGACCAAAATCGCGCATTGTTACGGGTGGCTGATGAAGATGTCGCGCAGGCCGTATCAAAACTGCGCCCGATTATTTCTTACTATGCCAATGCAACATATTCTGATCCCGTTGCACCTGGTGCTAGCTATCTATCGTCAAATATTGGCCTGCAAGCCTCGCTATTGCTGTGGGATGGGAACGGATCAAAATATGCCATAGAGGCGAAAAAAGAAGCGGTTTTAGCTACGCGTGAGGCGTTGATTAACGTTGAGCAATCCGTTTTGCTGCGTACCGTTACGGCTTATATGAATATGCGTCGCGAGATGGAATTCGTTGCGCTGCGCCAAAACAATGTGCGCCTGATTAGCGAACAACTTCGCGCCTCCAAAGATCGATTTGAAGTGGGCGAGATTACCCGCACTGATGTATCTTTAGCCGAATCGCGCCTTGCAGGTGCACGGGCAAACCTTGCCGCAGCTCAAGGAAATCTTGCGCGTTCACGCGAAGAATACCGTGTGGCCATAGGCCATTATCCAAAATCTCTGGCTTCGCCCCCCAAACGCCCCGCAACGGCCCGATCGATGGAAGAGGCGCGCGCAATTTCTTATCGGTCACACCCTTTGATGAAAAAGGTGCAGCATGATGTAACCGCTGCAGAATTGGGAATTGAACAGGCCGAATCCTTGATGAAGCCTAACTTGAAGCTTACTGGTCGGATCAATAATAGTAGCTATGGTATAACATCATCTTCAGTGGGCTTGGAATTGGGCGGCCCAATCTATCAGGGCGGCCAACTTAGTTCCGTTGTGCGCCAAGCCATTGCTCGTCGCGATGCGGCGCGCGCTGGATTGCATATTCTGCGCAATGATATTGCACAGGGTGTTGGTAATGCATGGGCTATTGTTCAAGTATCACGCGCTGCACTTGATGCAAGCAATCGTCAAATTCGCGCCGCGCGTGTTGCGCATCGTGGTGTAAAAGAAGAGGCTTCGTTAGGATCGCGAACGACGCTGGATGTATTGAATTCAGAACAGGAATTACTGGATGCACAAGCTAATCGTATTTCTGCAATCACAGATCAGTATGTTGCAACCTATTCGTTGCTATCGGCAATGGGTTTGTTAACTGTAGATCATCTAAAGCTGGGCATCCAAACCTATGATCCCGCAGGGTATTATAACGCAGTTCACAATGCCCCCGCCGACAGCACGCGTGGTAAACGGCTTGACCGTGTGCTTAAGGCACTGGGAAAACAATAGAATTTGCACTATCTGTTGTCTCAAGGCCAATTGCACGCTATCAATTCACTGAGTAAACAGAGAATCTATTATGTCCAATCCAGTATCCAATGTTGAAATTGAAGACGTGTTGTCGTCTATCCGCCGTCTCGTTTCTGAAGATGTGACACCGAAGCCCTCCGAGGATCACTCTGGTACATCTGAAAAAGAAAGTGGAAATTCCAACGTAAAGCTGGTTTTGACTCCTGACTTTAGAATTGTGGAGGGAACACCTGCGCAAAAAGAAACAGAAAGCAACAAACCCGAGATTGAAAATCAGACCAGCGACGCGATACCCTCCGAATCTGAGGGAGGCGAAAATTCAATCGAAGATATTCGTCACGAAACACTTGAAAGCCGCATTGCCGAACTTGAATCCACTCTAGGAGAGCAACCAGGAAACTGGGAACCAGACGGTAGCGGCTTTAGCGAAGATCTGGATGCTGAACAAATGATAGGCGGACAAGCGCAGGATTGGGTCGATGAAATTGCTCAAGAAACTGCGACTGCAGAACAAGAATTTGAAGAGGCACGCGAAAGCAAGCATGCAAAATTCCAACCTGACTTTGAATTAGACAAAGACCATGTTTATACAGCTGCACCAGATGCCCCCCTTAACGACGGCGATGGATACACATCAGAAATAGATGATACCGAACAGAATACAGATTTCCTCGAGAATGAAGCATTCATTGATGAGGGTATTCTACGCGAAATGGTTAGCGAAATTGTCCGCAAGGAATTGCAGGGCGCTTTGGGCGAACGGATCACACGCAATGTGCGTAAATTGGTACGCCGTGAAATTAATCGCGTTTTGTCAAATCAGGATTTCGAATAACCCGTATTTAACTTGCGATCTTTAGAATTGCGTCCAAGTCTAAGTGTGTCTCTAAATGACGCGCCAAGGCATCCAGCGTGTCATCGATTGATGCTTCATAATTTAGGCCACTTTCAATTTTGTGAATCGCGTCTAAAAAATTTGCTCTAAACCCATCCGATGAAAATAGCCCATGAAGATAGCACCCGCTTACTCGGCCAGATTTTGAGGCCGCGCCTGCAGATTTTCCATCAATGGAAAGCCACGCATTTTGGCAATCTTCGCCCGTGGTTTCTCCGATATGGATCTCGTACCCTTCTACAATTTCATTGCTGTCTAAGTGGATGGCAGAGGTGTGTGTTAAATGTTTTTCCGGTGACATAACCGTCTCCACATCTAACAGATCAAGGCCCTGATAGGTACCTGCCACCCCTTCAAGGCCCAAAGGATCTGAAATGGTTTTACCCAACATCTGATAGCCGCCACAAATCCCAATCACATGCCCGCCGCGTCGCACATGGGCTTTCAGATCAACATCCCAACCCTGAGTTTTAAAATCAGCCAGATCAGCAATCGTTGATTTCGAACCAGGAATGAAAATCAAGTCCGCATCCCCCGGCAAAGGCTGGCCAGGTTCAATAATTTCAACAGTCACATCTGGCTCTGCCACCAGCGGATCAAGATCGTCAAAATTGGCAATACGCCCAAGACGAGGAACGGCAATTTTAAAGCGCCCGCCTTTACGCGTTGATATATCCATAACGTCCTCGGCAGGCAGGCGCCACGCATCTGAAAACCACGGCAGTACGCCAAATGACGCCCAGCCAGTGCGGTTTGTGATTTCTTTCAATCCATCATCAAACAGGCTGGGGTCACCACGGAACTTATTGATAACAAACCCTTTAATTTTGTTACGATCCAACATTTCCAATACCACGCTTGTGCCAACAATTTGCGCAATCACGCCGCCGCGATCAATATCACCAAGTAAAATAACCGGCACATCAGCAGCCTGCGCAAACCCCATATTGGCAAGATCATTCGGGCGTAAATTGATTTCAGCGGGGCTTCCGGCCCCTTCGACGATCACCAGATCTGCCTGATCTTTTAATCGTGAAAAGCTTTCAAGTATCGGGGGCATAAGCGAGGCTTTGATCTTGGAATACTCGCGCGCTTTAAGTGTCGCTTTACGTTTCCCTTGCACAACGATTTGGGCGCCAGTTTCACTTTCTGGTTTCAACAAAACCGGGTTCATATCCGTCGTTGGTGGGCAGAAACACGCCCGCGCTTGCAACGCTTGCGCGCGACCGATTTCGCCCCCATCTATCGTTACGGCAGCATTATTCGACATATTTTGCGGTTTAAACGGGCGCACTTTTAAACCTCGATTCGTGTACGCCCGTGCCAACCCCGCCACCAACATGGATTTGCCTACGTTTGAGCCCGCGCCCTGTATCATGATCGTCTTTGCCATACAGGCAGTTACTCTCTTAAGGATCGGCGCGACAAGCTTTTTTCCGGCATTAAAAAGCAAAAAGCGCCCCAAATGAGACGCTTTGAATTAGATGGAGAGGAAAACGCCTATGCGGCTTCTGCTTGTTGGCGACGTTCGCTTTCCTCGCGAGATAGCGCAACCGAGGTGCGGACACCTTTGCCAACGAAATCCATCAGGCCAGAAACCACGCGCTCATTGGGATCAATCCCCGCACATGATAAAACTTCGCGACCATCGCGTGAACGTGCCCAGCGGGCGATTTGTTCGGGGCCGTTACCGAATTTCTTATCGTCTGCGATGGCATCATCCAACGCGGCCAACACAACAGCAGCAAAAAGCTTGCGCGAACGGTTGCCCTGTTCGTGATTGAAAGCTGTGCCGTCAACAAAATCTCGCATTGCATTGTCCTTTACAATTATCGCCTTGCATCTTTTGGCGTGGCGTTCCTTATGGACTATATGAAACGATTCGGATAGGCTTAAAATGCATATCTGCTATGCAATTTATACATATCCCACCCCACATATAGCCGCCTTGCCCTAAGGCTTGCATCAATATATAGGTGCCTGCAAATCCATTTCAACCTTTTGCCCGAGTAAACCTATGCCCAAAATCAACGGAAACGAAATTCGCCCCGGAAATGTTCTGGATCATAATGACGGCCTGTGGGTCGCGGTTAAGATCAGCCATGTGAAACCCGGCAAGGGCGGCGCGTTTGCACAGGTGGAAATGAAAAACCTGCGCAACGGGTCAAAACTGAACGAACGCTTCCGCGCGGC
>CAMZKY010000012.1 GCA_947311455.1 uncultured Marinosulfonomonas sp.
CTATGTGATCGACACAAGCCCGTTGAAGCAAGGTAAATTCACCCCGACATCGGGCATTCCGATCCGTGGCCCACAGGCCCTGCGGGATGATCCTGTGGATGTGATCTTGCTGACACCGGTAAACTATGCACCCGAAATCATGGATACGCTTAAAAACGAGTATGCCTTCAAAGGCGACATCATCCTACCGTTTCCCGAAGTGACGCAGCTGACGCTTTAATCGCGGTGGCGCGCGACATATAGCTCTTGGAACATTTCCTCGGGCAATGGCGGTTCTTGCTCTTCTATTGGGCGATGCACCGTTAGTTTTGGCAGGGCTTCAATGGATTGATCCAGCATCACATCCACCAAAACAGGCCCCTTCAGCTGCATCGCTTTGGCGATCATTTCGTCAAGCTCGCTATCATTGTTCACCCGAACCGCATCAATGCCATAGGCCTCGGCCACACGCACAAAATCGGGGCAGGAATAGCCATTTTCCTCGTTTGTGGCGGCATTGCGCCCGTCAAAATTCTGATTGGTAAATTGCCGAATTAAACCCAGTGAGCGATTGTTCAAGACAAACACCGCAACTGGCAATTGGTGGTAAAACAGCGTTTGCAGCTCCTGAATATTGATCTGCATTCCCCCGTCGCCAATCACCGCCACAGCGCGCCCCTTGCCATTGGCAAAGCTAGCACCAATCGCAGCAGGAAACGAGTATCCCATGGGTGACATGCCACCCGCGGTAAATGCCTGCTGCGTGTTATTCAGCTTTAGCGCCTGCGACCCCCAGATCATGTTCTGGCCCGTGTCCAAAGCAACGCTATCGCCTTCTTTCAGATGCTGCGATAGCGTTTCATAAAATCTGTAGGGCGAAACACCAGCGTTCACCATAGGGTTTGATTGGTGGGATTTTGCCGCTTCTTCAAACCGTTCAGACCAATCAGCAGTTTTTGCCGACCAGCTGGATTGTGCGTCTTTATCCTGCGGGGCAAGATGCCCCTCAAGCACACCTTCCAGGAAGGCAACGCCATCACCCAAAACTTTTAGATTGGCATTCAGACGGCAGGAGGACAGCTCGCCTGCGTCAATATCCACAACAATTTTATGCGCTTCCCGCGCAAAAAGCTGCGGGGCGGTTCCGGTTTGACGTGAATCCAGACGTGAGCCAACCGAGATCAGCAAATCCGCGTTGGCCACGCTCCAGTTTGCGCCCCGATGGCCGTAAACCCCGATCATACCGCGATTTTGAGGGTGGGAATCCTCCAGCGCCCCAAGGCAGGCCATTGAATAGGCAACAGGGATATTCAGCGCGTCGGCAAACCGCGTTAACAGCATACGGCCACTCTGCCCCCGAACACCACCGCCCGCCAATAAAACCGGCCGCTTTGCTTTGCTTAAAGCCTCGATTGCCTGTTGAATGCCCTCTTCCACACCGACAAATTCCGCATCCCGGTCTTTTTCTGCCGGCGGGGTGAAGTGGCGTAAATCCTGATCGCTCACTTCGGCGCGCGATATATCAAAAGGCACGTCAAGAAACACAGGCCCGGGGCGCCCTTCTTTGGCCCAGTATACAGCGGCCTCAAGCGCCCAAAGAACATCCTTGGGATCATCCAGATAATGTGAAAACTTGCTGATCGGCGAAATCATATCAACGCTGTCAGTTTCCTGAAAACCCATCTGGCGCACAGGGCGGCCCTGACGGGATTCAAACGTATTCACCTGCCCTGAAATATGCAGCGTTGGAATACCATCAAACCACGAACAGCCAACACCGGTTAGAATGTTGGTAAACCCGGGGCCAGAGGTGGTTAAATTCACGCCAATGCTGTCGGGCCGCATACGCGAATACCCGTCAGCCGCCATTGATGCTCCTTGTTCATGTTGCATACACACATAGGAAATATCGCTGCGGCCATGCATTGCATCCAGAATGCGCGCAATCGCCCCACCTGTTAAAACAAAGGCATGGCTGACATTTTGTTCAACCAAAAAATCAACGATAATTTGGCTTACGGTGCGAGTTGAAACAGTCATCTGGAACTCCAGTCAAAGGCGCTTAGGCGTTGTCGAGAATACCTTCAACCACATCACAGATATAGCCCATGTCTTCTTCGGTGAGGTAAGCTGCGGTTGGCAAATTCCAGCCGTTTTCTTCAACGCTTTTTGCAACCGGTGAATCTGCGTCCATAAAGGTGGGCATTGTACTTTGGCGTGGAAAGGTTGGACGGGAATCGATGTTTTTCGCACGCAATGCTTCAAAGAAATCATCCCGATTGATTTTATCGGTTTTCAGCATCAAAGACGGGTAGGCATAGTTACAATACATATCCGGCTGTGCTTCGATCATCTGCACATCATCGCGCGACGCAAACCGCTCGGTGTAAAACGCCTGTTGCTTATGCTTAATCGCAATAATGTCATCCAAACGGGTAAGCTGCGAAGATCCCAAAGCCGCGCAAAGTGCGGGCATTTTGTAGTTGTAACCGGTTTTACCGCTATAGAAAATGCCATGCTCCGGCTCACGACCATGTTCGACCAAACTTACCGCACGGTCATAGATGGTTTTGTCATCTGTCACCAGCATGCCGCCCTGCCCCGTCACCATCAGTTTTGCACCTTGGAAACTGAAACCGGCCGCCAACGCCAATGTTCCAGCAGCACGGCCTTTGTATTTGGAGCCAATCGCCGGTGCGGCATCCTCAATCACCAAAAGCCCATGCTTTTCGGCGATCGCATTGATGCGATCCATATCGGCCGGATGCCCATACAAATGAACGGGAAAGATAGCTTTGGTTTTGTCGGTGATCGCCGCTTCGATTTTGTCAGGGTCGATATTCCAGTCTGTTGGCCGAATATCCACGGGAACAGCCCGCGCGCCCAACAACTGAACAACATTGCCCGTCGCAACCCATGTCAAATCCGGAACGATCACTTCGTCACCCGGCCCAATACCCGCCGCTGCCAGCGAAAGGTGCAATGCGGCCGTGCCCGAGCTGGTTGCCAGCGCATATTTGACGCCTAGATATTCTTTGAATTCGTCTTCAAATTTGGAAATGTGATGTCTAAAATTTGTATACCAACCATTCGCCGCCGCGTCCGCAACTGCGGCAACATCTGACGGAATAATGCTTGGTCCAGCCGAGTGATAACGGTCTCTTTTTTGCATATCCTAAATCGCCCTATTAGATATTGTGAATTACCGATAGCTATGCAGATACGGGCATCAATTTACAAGGTGTAATGACAATTCCCAACCCAAAGCAAAGACGCAATCTGCCCCTGATCGTTTCATTCACAGCGGCAACATCGCACGGATTAAACCGGCAAAACATGATGGTTTCTACTAAAGCCTTAACAGTGGCTGAACAGATGTCGACCAAACAAAATGACCGAAACCAAAAAAAACCCGTTCGGATGTATTAAATGCCATTTCCCCCTTGACGGCCCACGCTCCTGTGTCTAAATCCTGCGAACCAGTGGCGGGGTAGCTCAGGTGGTTAGAGCACGGGAATCATAATCCTGGTGTCGGGGGTTCAAGTCCCTCTCCCGCTACCAAATTTTCTTATTCCTGTTGATATATTGTGTAGATGCAAAAGGCTCCGCAAGATCCTCAGGCTTTGCACATTTCCCAAGGATAAACGCGAAAAAAAACACATTACCAGCCGGAGAATTAGGGCGTAGACTTGGCGTGCTGATCTAAACGACGTTGAGCAATTTGAAATTGGTTTTCGTTCATCTGAAACTCTGTTCTATTATAGCCGCCCAAAGACCGTCGCCAATATTTTTGCCATTTGATCCGCGTCGACCTGATCAAACGCGCCCGCTTGATTGCTATCGATATCAAAAACCCCAAGCAATGCGCCAGCATGGTCAAAAACCGGCAACACCAGCTCTGATCTGGTCGAGGCAGCGCAGGCAATATGGCCGGCAAACACCTCAACATCCGCCACCAATTGCACCTGACCACTGCGTGCCGCCGCGCCGCAGACCCCGCGTGAAAACGGGATTCTCAAGCAGCCATGGCCACCTTGATAGGGGCCGATTTTCAGCAGGCCATCACCAACGTTGCGGTAAAATCCCGTCCAGTCAAAGCGATCATCGCTATGATGCACTTCACACACCACCGTCGCCATCAGGGCAACCAGATCGGTTTCCCCGTCGGTTAGCGCGGCGATGGTTTTGCCAAGATCATCATATTTGACGCGCATTAAACCAGCTCAATCGCGATCGCTGTGCCTTCGCCACCCCCGATGCAAATCGCTGCAACGCCGCGTTTTAGCCCGCGCTTCTCCAATGCATTCAATAGGGTAACAATAATCCGCGTGCCCGACGCACCGATGGGATGGCCAAGCGCGCAGGCCCCGCCATTTACATTGACGATGTCGCGCGACAGGCCGAATTCTTTCATAAATGCCATCGGCACTACGGCAAAGGCTTCGTTGATTTCCCACAGATCAACGTCGGATTTGCTCCAGCCGATTTGATCCAGCAGCTTTTGCGCGGCGGGCACGGGTGCTGTGGTGAACCACCCCGGTGCCTGCGCATGGCTGGCGTGGCCCATCACCCGCGCACGTATCTTTAACCCTGCAGCCTTGGCCGCGTCTTCGCTGGCCATCACCAACGCCGCTGCCCCATCCGAAATAGATGATGCATTCGCCGCCGTGATCGTGCCATCCTTGGCAAAAGCCGGGCGCAGTGTGGGGATTTTTTCGGGTCGCGCTTTGGAGGGTTGCTCATCCTTGGTAATAACCACCTCTGCGCGCCGTGTTTTCAACGTAACGGCGGTGATTTCTCCGTCAAACGCACCGGTCTTTTCCGCTTCAAGCGCGTTGGCCAAAGACTTAAGCGCAAATTCATCCTGATCTTCGCGGGTGAACTGGTATTTCTCGGCACAATCCTCAGCAAAGCTGCCCATCAGGCGGCCTTTTTCATAGGCATCTTCTAGCCCGTCAAGGAACATGCTGTCTTGCACATTCTGGTGGCCAATCCGCGCGCCGCCACGCATTTTAGGCAATAAATACGGCGCATTTGTCATGCTTTCCATGCCGCCCGCCACCATCACGCCGGTGTGGCCAAGGGCAATTTGATCAAAGGCCATCATTGCGGTGCGCATGCCGGAACCACACATTTTATTCAGGGTTGTCGCGGGCACGTCTTCGCCCAATCCGGCGGCAAATCCGGCCTGCCGCGCGGGGGCTTGGCCCAATCCGGCGGGTAAAACGCAGCCCATCAGCACCTCTTCGATCTGGTCAGGACGCGCCCCTGCGGCTTCAACCGCAGCCTTGATCGCGGCCCCGCCCAAAACAGGCGAATCCACCCCGTCAAAATCGCCTTGAAATCCGCCCATAGGCGTACGTGCAGCACCAGCAATAACAACCTGTTTCATTTCCGATCCTTTTCATTTTTCAGTTTTTCAGAGTTTGCAAACCGATTGGTAAGGTTTCCGATTTACGTTGGACGCATCGAAACCTGTTGGAGCAGAAAATGCAACTGGAAACACAGACTCGCGATGATGCATTGATAATTCGTGTCATGGCCAATCGAATTGATGCCGCTGGCGCGATTGATTTCAAAGACAGTATCGCAGCGGCCATCAAAGACGGGCCGTATCGTGTGATCCTTGATTTATCAACGGTTTCTTTCCTTGATAGTAGCGGGCTTGGCGCCGTTGTCGCCGTGATGAAACTATTGGGTGCCAAACGCAAACTTGAATTGGCCAGCCTGATGCCCAATGTAGAAAAAGTGTTCCGTCTAACTCGTATGGATAAAATATTTACAATCCACACCCATACAGATGATGCATTCCCGTCATAAGCTGAATTCAAAATTCAATTTTAAAAGAGTTACCATGAGCAACACCAAATCCAAGCTGGATCTACATCTGATATTCCCCTGTTCGGATTTGGCCGTTCGGGCCACCTTACTTAATTTGTCGCAAAAGCTTGCAGACTACGGCCTATCACAAGAAGAAATTGGTAGTGTTGAATTGGTATTGGCCGAGGTGATGAACAATATTGTCGAACACGCGTATAAAGACGTGCAAAACGGTATCATTGATCTAAAAATTACAATGGAAAAGAATGGGCTGAATTTTACAGTATCCGACACGGGCCACCCCATGCCCAAAGGCGAAATTCCGATGGGCAATCGCGCGCTTTTGGATTGTGAACTGGATGCGCTGCCCGAAGGCGGGTTTGGTTGGTTTCTCATTCGCGATCTCGCGCGTGAGCTACGATATCAACGGCGCGGCAATAAAAATGAACTCACCTTCCGAATATCTGTCGGATTGCCCGAAATTCTCGACGGATAGACAACTGTGTGCATTTTTAAGGGAAATTCATTCAAACCAGGCCGAAAAACCGTATTCTTGCCGTAATTTCAGCAAACCTCTGCCCAAGTCAAACGCCATAAAGCAAGGGTAGCTGCATTAGCTTCCCTCGACGTCGCGTTAACAGCCCCCACCTAATTCGCGGCGTCGAGGCAATCCAGCAGCCACATCCCGTAATAGATTGATCCAAACAATTCAGTTTGACTTTCCCGCTTTACCCCATAGGCTTTGGTAAAAGTGAGGGTTCTATGCGCGATTTCCATCTTCCTGGTCGGTCTGCCGTCTATTCCACCAATGGCATGTGCGCAACATCGCATCCATTGGCCGCCAAAGTTGCTGTGCAAATGTTAGAAGCCGGCGGAAACGCTGTTGATGCCGCTATTGCCGGTGCTGTTTTGCTGGGCATTTGCGAGCCGCAAAGCACGGGGATCGGCGGCGATTGCTTTATCCTTCTGAATCAACCTGATTCTGATGATATTATAGCCTTAAATGGCTCGGGGCGTTCAGCGATGGGATTGGACGCCGAAAAAATACGTGCCAAAGGCCACAAATCTATCCCGTTAGAAAGTGTGGATGCGGTGAATATCCCGGGTGCGATTGATGCGTTTTGCCGCCTGTCCAAAGATTATGGAAAACTTGGGTTAAAAGCCTCACTTGCGCCCGCCATCCATTACGCAGAGGCGGGTGTGCCGGTTGCGCCGCGCGCCGGATTTGACTGGGCCAATAATGCCAAACGCCTATCGGGGGATGCGCGCAAATTTTATCTGAACAATGGCAAACCCCTTATCGCAGGTGATATTTTTCGCGCCCCGATGCAGGCCAAAGTTTTGCGCGAAATTGCCATGCATGGGCGCGACGGATTTTATCAAGGTAAAGTAGCCGAAGATATGGTGAATTCCCTGAATGCGATGGGCGGCAGCCACAGTTTGGATGATTTCGCCGCAATCCAATGCGCATACACCACCCCGATTTCCGGCCATTACAAAGATATTGAACTGGTCGAGCATCCGCCAAACGGCCAAGGTGCAACCGCAATTCTGATGGCCAATATGCTAAGCCATTTTGATTTACCCGCCCTTGATCCTTTTGGCGCAAAACGTGCCCATATCGAGGCCGAAGTGGCCAAACTGGCCTATGATGCCCGCAATCGGTTTATCGCAGATCCTGATTATATGAGCCGTCTGGATCATATGCTTGCCCCTGAAACGGCAGAAAATCTGGCAGGGTTGATTGATCCCGATCGCGCCATGAGTAATCCGGCCAAATCGTCGGGTGCCATCCATAAAGACACTGTTTACCTCACCGTGGTCGACAAAGACCGCATGTCGGTTTCACTGATTTATTCAATATTCTACGCGTTTGGATCGGGGCTTGCCTCCTCCAAATACGGGATCAATTTCCAAAATCGCGGCGCCGGCTTTACCCTTGAAAAAGGTCACCCGAACGAGGCCGCAGGCGGCAAGCGCTCGATGCACACCATTATTCCGGCGATGCTGAAACAAAACGGCAAGGTGATCCTGCCATTCGGAGTGATGGGCGGGGCATATCAGGCCAACGGGCATGCGCGATTTGTCAGCAATCTGGTGGATTATAACCTTGATTTGCAAACCGTCATCGATGCCCCGCGCAGCTTTGCCGATCTTGAAACCGGCACTTTGAATGTGGAGCGGGGATATTCTGATAAGGTGCGTCAGGAACTGGCCGATATGGGGCATAACGTGATGGTGCCCGGCCCTGCGATTGGTGGTGCGCAGGCGATCAGAATTGATCATGAAAAAGGTATTCTGATTGGCGCATCTGATCCACGAAAAGATGGCTGCGCGCTTGGGTATTAGTTTAGTTGAAATTGCA
>CAMZKY010000013.1 GCA_947311455.1 uncultured Marinosulfonomonas sp.
CCATTCCATTCTGCCAAGGATTTCACGGAAACATTGTAGAGGCGAGAAATCGTAAAGGCTGTTTCACCACGTTCAACTTTGTGACGAACCGGCTCCGCGCCTGATACCGTTCGGCGGCTACTATGAGCGGGTGTTGCGGGTTTCGCACGATCAATTGCGCCGCTTGCTAGTATGGATATATCAACCTTTTCAGGGGGTTGCAGTGGCCCTGTGGTTTGTGAACCTGTTGCTGGCGAAGGCTCTTTAACACGCCGCGGTAACGCAATAATTTCGCCCTTATGCAGTTTTGCATCTATGCCAATACCATTATATTTACCAAGTTCTTTAGGGGCAAAGCCGACGCGATTTGCAACATCGGCAATGGTATCGCCATGGCGCGCAACAGCGACTTGATAATTGGGATAGGAAATAATGCCGCGGTCATCTGGTTTGGGGCGCGCGGCTGTGGCATTTCGTGCGGCGGCGCTGGTGTCTGGGGCGCTTCCGAAATTATCTCGCAGATCAAAATCAAAACCCGCACAGGCTGATAAGGCAAGCGTTGCTGTGGTTAACACCATCGCGCGCATTAGTTTTTTATGCCAGTTATTCATTGCTCGTATTCCTTAATGTCAGCCCGATTTTTGGGGTCTTTTATACTCTTTATTCTTTGCCAAGCCCTTCAAGTAACGGGACAAAACGCACGGGTCTTATTTCGTCATAATCAAAGCCGTTTTCAAGGCGCGTCACCTTGATCAGGCTTTGGACCGTCTGTTCCTGTCCGACGGGTAACACCATGATACCCCCAATTTTAAGCTGCGCCAAGAGGGGGCCTGGGGGGTCTTCGGCGGCGGCGGTGACGAGGATGCGATCGAAGGGGGCTTGTTCGGGCAAACCATGGCTGCCATCGGCTGTAAAAGCGGTGATATTGCTAAGATCAAGGGCCTGAAAAACGCGGTTGGCATGCACCACCAAACGTTTGAACCGATCAACGGTATAAACACGGCGCGCCAGTTGTGACAGGATCGCCGCCTGATAGCCCGAACCGGTGCCGATTTCCAAAACCTTGTTGCGTGGTTCTACTTTCAAGGCTTGCGTCATCAACCCCACCACCGAGGGTTGGGAAATGGTTTGACCACACGCAATTGGCAGGGGCGTGTCATCGTAAGTGCGGCTTTCAAAGGTGCCGCGCACGAAATGCCCCCGATCAATTTTCTCCATGGCTGACAAGACGCGTTTATCGGTCACGCCCTTACTGCGCAGAGCAAAAAGAAACTGCATTTTGCGCTGTGCGTTATCCATCAGGTAAGTGCGTCCGAAATTGCATTCAGGGCGGCGGGATCGGTTAAATTTGCACGCATCGGGGTGATGGTGATATAGCCGTTCAGGTTTTCCGCCGCATCCGATCCGGCGGCGGATTTTTTGGTTTGCGGCCCACCGGCAATCCAGAGATAAGTGCGCCCCGACGGGGATTTTTGCGGCTCTACGCCAAACACAACATTTTTGCGCCGCCCTTGGGGGGCCGCGATGATGCCTTTTACCTTATTCGCAGGGACAGGTGGGAAATTTACGTTATAAAACAACGGGTAATCCACATCAGGCTCATCGGGATGCGCGGTTAAAATTGCTTGAACTGCCTCTGCGCCATAGGCAATTGCAGGCTCGAACGGATCGCTTAAATGCGCATTTCCCAGCCCCAGATATTGCGACATTGCAATCGATGTCACCCCCTGAAGCGCGCCTTCCATGGCGGCCCCGATGGTGCCGGAATAAAGGGTGTTTTCCGCCGCGTTATTGCCGCGGTTCACGCCTGACAAGATCAGATCGGGCGGATTTTTCACCATCACATGATGCAGCCCCGCCAGCACGCAATCCGCCGGAAAACCATCAACTGAATAGGTGCGATTGCCAAGCTTATGCAGCATCATTGGCCGGATATAGGAAATGCAATGGCCAACGCCGGATTGTTCATTTGCCGGTGCAATTGTCCAGATTTCACCCTGATCGCCGGCAATTTCCTGTGCAATTCTGCTAAGGGCAACCAGACCCGGGGCGTTGATGCCGTCGTCATTGGTGATAAGAATACGCATGTTTTTTGCCTTATAAGTTGATCGTTGCATAGGCCAAAGCGGGGCTTGGGTAAAGGTGGCGCAGGGGGGGCTGGCCAAAGAATAAACGCGTATGCGGTGTTTTTACACAGTTCCGGATTAACGGTTGGTTAACTTTGGTGAAGGGCATGAATTTTCCCGAAAAATTGTGTATGGCAAGCGTATGGCAAGTGTATGGCAAGCGTATGGCAGATAAATCTGGCTTTTTCAGGTTAATCCGGCGAACGGTGCTTTTTCCTTAACCGATTTATGATGCTCTCTAGACCAATCGGATTTGCAGTCGTATCTATTGAATCAGCGAAACGGGGGATCGGATGGATATTGACGGATTGTCAAAACAACAGGCCAAAGCAGAACTGGCGCGTCTGGCGCAGGTTTTGGGGCAGGCCAATAGGGCGTATCACACCAATGATGCGCCCACGATTTCGGATGCCGAATATGACGCCCTGAAACGCCGCAATGGGGCAATCGAGGCGCGCTTTCCCGAATTGAAACGTGCCGATAGCCCCAGTGATATGATCGGGGCTGCACCTGCGGACGGGTTTAAAAAGGTCAAACACGCCAAGCGGATGATGTCGCTGGGCAATGCGTTCAATGATGAAGATGTTGCCGATTTTGATGCCCGTATTCGCAAATTCCTGATGCTGGATGATGCCCCGATTGCCTATTGTGCCGAGCCGAAAATAGACGGGCTGTCGCTGTCGATCCGGTACGAGGCTGGCAAAATGGTGCAGGCCCTGACGCGGGGCGATGGGGAAACCGGCGAAGATGTCACCGCCAACGCCCGCACCATTTCCGGCATTCCGCACCGGATTGAAAACGCCCCCGATGTGCTTGAGGTGCGCGGCGAGGTTTATATGGCGCGCAGTGATTTTCTGGCGCTGAATGCGGCGCAAACCGCCAAGGGTGACAAGGTGTTTTCCAACCCGCGCAACGCCGCCGCCGGATCGTTACGGCAACTGGATGTTTCGATCACCAAAACCCGCCCCCTGATGTTTTTCGCTTATGCGTGGGGCGAATTATCTGCCCCCTTGGCCAATACGCAAATTGGCGCAATTGAACGGCTGGCGCAGATGGGGTTTGCCACCAATCCCCTGACGCGGCTGTGTGATGGCCCTGCGCAAATGCTGGATCATTACGCCGAAATTGAACGCCAGCGCGCCACGCTGGATTATGATATCGACGGGGTGGTTTACAAGGTTGATGATCTGTCGCTGCAAGCGCGGCTTGGTTTTCGCTCTACGACGCCCCGCTGGGCGATTGCGCATAAATTTCCGGCCGAACTGGCGTGGACATGGCTGGAACATATCGACATTCAGGTGGGGCGCACTGGCGCGCTTTCGCCGGTGGCGCGCCTTTCGCCGGTTACGGTGGGGGGCGTGGTGGTGTCAAATGCCACCCTGCATAATGAGGATTACATCAAAGGGCGCGATTCCAAGGGCGGCGAAATTCGTGGCGGTAAGGATATTCGCATTGGCGATTGGGTGCAGGTATACCGCGCCGGCGATGTGATCCCGAAAATTGCCGATGTGGATTTGGCCAAACGGCCTGCTGATGCGCTGCCGTTTGTGTTTCCTGATATGTGCCCTGAATGCGGCTCACCCGCCCTGCGCGAAGAGGGCGACGCGGTGCATCGCTGCACCGGCGGGTTGATTTGCCCCGCGCAAGCCGTAGAAAAGCTGAAACATTTCGTTTCGCGTGGGGCGTTTGATATTGAGGGGCTGGGGGCCAAACAAATCGAGGCATTTTATTTCGACGAGGCCCTGCCAATCAAAGAACCCGCCGATATTTTCACCCTTAAGCTGCGTGACGCGGGCAATCTGGGCAAGCTGAAAAACCGCGATGGTTGGGGGGAGACCTCGGTTAAAAAACTGTTTGCTGCGATCGAAATGAAGCGCAATATCCCGTTAGCGCGGCTGATTTTTGCGTTGGGTATTCGGCATACGGGCGAAAACGTGGCAACATTGCTGGCGCAGCATTACCGATCATGGGCCAAATTTTCTGCCGCGATGCAGGCCGCCAGCGATGAGCAAAGCGAAGCGTGGGAAGAGCTGCTTGCAATTGACGGTGTGGGCGACGCGATCGCGAAATCCGTGGTTGGGGCGTTTCACAATGATACCGAACGCGCGATGATTGATCGGTTGATCGCCGAATTATCCCCGCAAGACGCCCAAAAACGTGATGCCGTAGAAAGCCCCGTGGCGGGCAAAACGTTGGTCTTTACCGGCACCTTGGAAAAGATGAGCCGGGCCGAAGCCAAATCGCAGGCCGAGGCTTTGGGGGCCAAGGTATCGGGATCGGTTTCGAAGAAAACCGATTTGTTGATTGCGGGGGCGAAAGCCGGGTCAAAAGCCACCAAAGCCGCCGCCTTGGGCGTTGAGGTGATCTCGGAAGATGACTGGTTAACCCTGATTGGTGCCACATGAGCGGGCGCCCCGAAATCCTGTTTCCGCTGTTTGCGGATCTGGAAACCCTGTCAGGGGTCGGGGCTAAAACCGCCCAGAATTTCGAGAAAATGGACATCACCAAACCGCGTGATCTGCTGTTTGCCTTGCCAAATTCCGGTGTCACGTGGCAACGGATCAAATCCATTCAAGGCGTGGTGCCCCCCGCCAATATCATCATTGAAATCACCGTTGGAAATCACCTTCCACCCCGCTCGCGCGGGCGGCCGTATCGTGTTGAAGTTTCCGATGGGGATACCGTTTTCCAGCTGGTGTTCTTTCATCCCCGCATTGATTATTTGCAGAAAATTCTACCCACAGGCCAAAAACGCCTAATCGCCGGTAAGCTGGAACATTTTGATTCTATTGCCCAAATTGTGCATCCAGAACAGGTGTTGCGCCTGGAGGATGACGGCGATCTGCCCGCGTTTGAACCGGTTTACCCTCTAACCGCCGGGGTCAGTAAAAAGCTGATGATCAAGGCAGTGCAGGGGGCGATTTCGCTTACAGTCCCGCTTGAAGAATGGATAGATAAGGCGCTGATAAATAAGGAAAACTGGCCGAATTGGCGGGATGCAATCTCCGCGGCTCATACGCCCAAATCCGACACCGATCTATTGCCCACAACGGCGGGTCGGGCGCGGCTGGCTTATGATGAATTGTTTGCCCATCAGATCACGCTGGCATTGGCGCGGCGCAAGGAGCGTAGCGTGAAGGGGCGCGCGTCTGTGGCGACGGGGGTGCATCAATCGAAAGTGTTAAGCGCCTTGCCTTATACGCCCACCGGTGCGCAGGCCCGTGCGGTTGCAGAAATTTCCGACGATATGGCGCGCCCTGTGCGGATGATGCGGATGCTGCAGGGCGATGTTGGCGCGGGCAAAACCTATGTGGCGCTGATGGCGCTTTTGGTGGCAGTTGAATCGGGCGGACAGGGGGTGATGATGGCCCCCACCGAAATTCTGGCACGCCAGCATTATGCCGGATTGCAACCTTTATGCGAGGCGGCTGGCGTGGTTCTGGAAATGCTGACGGGGCGCGATAACGGCCGCGAGCGCGAGGCTAAATTGCAGGCGCTGAAAGCGGGGAATATTCATATTCTGGTGGGGACGCATGCGGTGTTTCAAAAGGATGTATTTTACCACGATCTTCGCCTTGCCATTATAGATGAGCAGCACCGGTTCGGGGTGGAACAACGGGCGGAACTGGCCGCCAAGGGGCCGATGGCGGATGTGCTGGTGATGACCGCGACACCGATTCCACGCTCGTTATCTCTGGCGCAATTTGGCGATATGGACATTTCAATTCTGGATGAAAAGCCCCCCGGGCGCAAACCGATCAAAACCGCGATGGTGTCAACGGGGCGGATTTCGGAGGTGGTGGATCATTTGCGCGGCGCGCTGGCGGCGGGGCGGCAGGCCTATTGGGTGTGTCCGTTGGTCGAGGAAAGCGAAGTGGTGGATAAAACCGCGGCGCAAGAACGATTTAAACATTTGCGCGCCTCGCTGGGGGATGATGTGGTCGGGCTTGTGCATGGGCGTATGGAGGCGGCCGAAAAAGATGCGGTTATGGCGCGGTTCAAGGCGGGTGATCTTAAGGTTCTGGTGGCGACAACGGTGATTGAGGTGGGGGTTGATGTGCCAAATGCCACGATCATGGTGATTGAACGGGCCGAAAGCTTTGGTTTGGCGCAGTTGCACCAGCTGCGCGGGCGGGTCGGGCGCGGCGCGGCGCAATCGACGTGTTTGTTGATGTATCAGGCGCCTTTGTCGAAAACCGCCACACGGCGTTTGGAAATTATGCGCGAAACCGAAGACGGGTTTGTGATTGCCGAAGAAGATTTGGCGATGCGCGGGGCTGGAGATTTGATCGGCACGGCGCAATCGGGCCTGCCCAAGTTTCGCGTGGCCGATTTGGAAAGCCAAGCCGGCCTGATGGAAATTGCACAAACAGATGCGCGTAAGCTGTTGCATGATGACCCGAAACTGGAATCCGAGCGCGGCAAGGCCGTGCGTGTTCTATTATGGTTAATGGAACAGGAAAAATCTATTCGTTTGATTTCAGTGGGTTAGCTTGAAAAGTTCCGATTTGTTCACGAATGTTCCTATTTAGTTCTTTACTTTTCGTTAACTATATGAGAACAAAGGGGCAACAAAAAGAACAACACGGAATACAGGCCAATGCTTAATGAAATCAAATTAGTGATCCATCGCGCCCGCCCCACGCTGATTGAAGATGCTCTGGGTGCGATGTCGATCGTTACGATGCTGATTGTTGGCCTGTTTCTGATCGGGGGTGCCTAACCGATTTACTGCTTTATCCTGCCTATTGTCTAAGGGCCGATCAACGCAGCCTGTCCCAACAGTTGCAAGGCGAAATGCCTAAAACAGCCTTCAAATGCCTCTTTGAAATGCTGACTCGGGCCCAAATAGACAAGGCCACCTTACCCGCCACGTTTCTGATGAAATGTGGCGGTTTTTTTATGTGGTATAGGCAAGGCGCAATCCACCCCAAAGACGCCCTTGCACGACGATCGGGGCGGATAAATCTTTCATCATCACAAATTCACAGTTGCCCATATCGCGACGATAGACTTGCAACAAAAACGGTTCGCGATTGTTTCCGGCCTTTAGGCCGACGCGATCATCAAAAATGCGACGGTTTCGGCAATTTGCCATATTCCAATCAAAATCCGGCCCTTGGGGCTGTGAAAATTTTAGATTGTGGGTGGGCAAATAGCCATTGGTATCAATCGCCGCACAGTACACAACTCGTGGATCAAATTCTAATGCGGCCTCTTGAATAGGGGGCAGAACGCGGTCGGTAAAACTGGTGAAGGCGGCCATGAATTGTGCTGGATTTGATCCGCCAATCTGCTGATATTGTCGATTAAACAGGGCGTTTTTGCTGATTTTTCCGGTGCTGATGCCGTTTTCAAATGTGGCACTCACGTCTGCGGCGATTTCCTGAATATACTGAATAAATTGGGCGTCTTCGCTTTTCCCGCCAAGAGAAATACTGGTTTGAACCATGCTTTCAGCGCCATCAACCAAAGCGTTTGCGCGTTCGCGCACTGCATGAATACCCTGGGCGGAATTTTCTAATGCGCCGCCCATTGTGTGGAAATTCTGGTCAAATTTATCAATCGCACCGTGCACATTGCTGGCGTTTTCTTGAATTTGTTTGGCCTCGGAGTTGATCATGCGCACGTGTTCAGCAATGCCGGAAAGGGCAAAATCGGTATCATCGGCCTCGGATAGAACATTGGCGGCATCTTCGGCGGCGACCACAGCTTCGCCACGTAAATCATCCACCCATTCCGTAAGCATAAGGATGCTTTCGGAAATGCCCAGAGCAGCGGCTGCGGTTTTGCGGGACAATTCGTTAATGGCTTCTGCCACAACGGCAAAACCCAATCCGGCGTCTCCCGCCCGGGCTGCTTCGATCTTGGCGTTAATCGCAAGGATATTCACCTGTGACGCAATAGATGAAATATCGTCGTTATTATTTTGCGCTGCGTGCAACGTGGCTTCAACATCGGTGACACGCTGATCCAATGATTGCACCCAAGAGGCCAGTTTTTGGGTGCGTTCGCCTGCACTTTGGATCTTTTCAACCGATCTTTCCACCGTTGCAAGTGTTTCTTGGGTGGTTGCCGTAACCGCCTGAATGGCACGGCGCACCTTTTTATTACCGACCAGCATATCGTTGGCGCCACCGCGCACCGTTTCAAGGGATTGCACCTGTTCATGTGTATTGCGATCAATTTGATCCAGCACACCAGCGATTTCGACAATTTCAAAGCTAAGGGCGGATGCGGATTTCGACAGCTTGTCTAATCGATCATCTGTGGGGGTGGCGTCGGAAAAATCTGGGGTGGGTATCATCGTGCGCTCCGGTAAACAGGCCCCCCGAATAACACCCATTTCTTTCGGCTTGGTTAAGCGCAGGCCTCTTTGGCGATTCGTTCCATTGCACTTTGTGTTGCGGTGAGCGCCAGCAAGATTGAGGCGTGACGATTTTTGTAATCACGGGCCGGCAACAACACCTTAAGCCGATCAAAAGGGGCGTCCGGCACGGGGCCACCGGATTTTAACATGGCTTCCAGCTGAACGCGGGCAGTTTTGATCTGCTCCAGGCTGCATCCAATCACCGATTGCGCCATAACAGAGGCCGACGCTTGCCCAAGTGCGCATGCTTTGACATCTTGGCCAAAGGCGGTGATCACCCCTTCTGTCACACATACATCAACCGTCACGGTTGAGCCGCACAAAGGCGCACGTTGTTTCACTGTGGCATGTGGGTTGGAAAGGCGATCCGTCAGGGGGATATCGGCGGCAAGGGCCAATATTTGCCCGGAATACAGTTTGACCAGATCGCTATTGCTGCTCATGGGAATTTCCTTATCTATGCTTAAGTTCTAGATAGGCGCACCAGAGATAATTGCAAAGGTTTTTAAATGTCTTTTGATCCTTCAACACTGAAATTTGATGAAAAAGGGTTAATTCCCGCGATTGCCCAACAGGAAGACACCGGAGAAGTGCTGATGATGGCATGGATGAACCAAGAGGCGGTGCAACGCACGCTGGACACCGGCAAAGTGACCTATTGGTCGCGGTCGCGTCAATCGTTTTGGGTGAAAGGCGAAAGCAGCGGCCATGTGCAGGAGCTGGTGGAATTGCGCATAGATTGTGACCGCGATTGCCTGCTGGTGATCCTGCGCCAAACCGGCCCAGCCTGCCACACCAACCGGCGCAGTTGTTTTTATACCGCTGTTTCAGACGGTTGCGAAATCGAGTTAAGCAAGCCGATACCTGATTGACGGGTTGAAAAAAGTACTTTGTACTTTCGGTAAAGTGTCCTAACGTTGTGGAATTTACAAATGTTAGGAGTTTTAAATGAAACAATTTATTTGCACAATTTCGATGGTTGTCGGAACTATGGGGGCAGGCCATGCCCAATCCATCAGCTTTGATCCAAATACGCCGTGTCGTTCGGCCTTTCAAAATACGGGTATGATTACCCAAAGTTATATGGGGGCTTGGACGCTTGGCTTTTTGGCGGGAAGTGGCGAACAGCCTTTGGCCATCAATGAAGATGTTATTGCGAAAGGTTTAAAAGTTTTACAGGGCCGTTGCAGCGACAATATAGATGCGACACTGGTTGAGGCTATGGCCAAAACAAGTGGTAAACCGGCCCCCACCGAAATCGCAGGAAGTGAGCAAGATGCGCGACGCATGTTATCAGAATTCTTGAAACCGAACGCTGATACCGCAAAACTGATATACGCCCTCAAGCCATCAGAAGACGATGTTCGCGCGGTTTACCGCGAACCGCTTGCCACCACTATGATCGAGGCCTACGCGGGTTTGTTCCGGCCCGGCATCAAGATCGGGCCAAAGGCTGGCCAAACCGAACTTTTGACGTATTATTCAACCACCGGTGCCTTGCGAGCCCAGGACCAGATGTTGCAATATTTTCCGGGTGGGTATGGAAAAGTGCTTGAATATATGATCCCGGATTTTCCGATAGTGCGGCTGAAATTCGTAAAGCCGGGCGAGACATCAGGCTTGGGGTTAGATGGATTGATCTTTGTGAACAATCACTGGGTTTTGATGCCTAAACCCTGGCGTGCCCTTAAGTAGCCTTTGATTGGTAATACTTTAGAACATACAATCGTATGGCGCCAGCTAGACCACAATCTAGTTGGCGTTCTGCATCAATTTCAGCCGCTAATGCATTGATAGGCCTATCTAATTCCTTGGATATCGCAAGAAATGCATGCCAGAATTCATCTTCCAGCGAAACGCTGGTGCGATGGCCTTTGAGTGTTAGAGACCGCTTTTTGGGGCGTTTTGTCATGGGTTTTTTTAACACATCACTTAATCAGAATTAACCCCATATTGTTAGGCAATTCCAGGAGGGCGAATTTAAAGAAAAAATTTCGTTAAAGGGGGGCCAGGACGGCTTCAAGATCACCATATCCTGTAAAACGGCGCTCATAAGCCAATCCAAGGCGCGCGGCGCATTGTTCGGCTTTTTCATCTAATGTCGGGTCGTTGGTTTGGGCCTGATACACCAGTTTTGTGTAATTTCCAAAATACATGTCGCGTAGTTCGGGATGGCGATCCAATCCCATCGGCTTCCAGACAAAGGCATCAAACTGGCGCACCAGAAAATCGGTTAGATAAAACGCGGTAC
>CAMZKY010000014.1 GCA_947311455.1 uncultured Marinosulfonomonas sp.
AAACAAGCAGCAAAACTTGCAAGAAGGCTTTCATAATGTTCAATTCTCTATTCCTTATGGGTTAGTTGATCAGCCGGATCACAGTTCGCCCGTTTCCGGTCAGGTGTTTCAGTAACGCATCAAGATCGGCCAAGCTTACATTGCGCAATGACTGCAAGCGTTGTTCGCGGGTTTGGGGTATTTCACGTGAGGCAATACTTTCCATCGCAAGGGCTTTCACCCCTCGCGCAGGGCGCTGTTGTTCGCGCAGGTTGGCGATATACAATGATTTGACCGTTGCAAAGGTTTCTGCCGAAATACCGTTTTTGGCGATCTGGGCCATGTTGGTTTCAAAGCTGTCCAGCAGGGTTTGCAACGAAATGCCTTCATCCGGATTGGCTTTGAATGTCATAAACAGATGTTTTGGCACCAATGATCCCAGTGATATTTCAAAGTGACGGGCGATAAAATCATCAAATCTCAGGGGTCCGCCAAGGCCACTTTCATAGGTTGAATCCAGCACCCGATACAAAAGCTTTAGCCGTGCTCGCAGCGCGTCAAACGGCACCGTATCGGGTAACGCCACAAGCTTATGATAGATCAGGGTCTGCGTCGGAGATAAGGGCAAATCAACGTGTTTTACATCGCGCAAATCCGAACCAAAAGAAAACTGTCGCGGCGCAGGCTTGGCGGTGGTGTTTTGGGGGATTTTGACAGTATCCAGAATTGATTGCGCTTGATCCGGTGAAATATCGCCATAGATCAGCAATACAGCATTCAATGGCCGGTGGGTTTGCCGATGCAAGGCGCGCGCATCACTCAGAGGAAATTCGGCAATATCCTGTGGCGTTCCGATCACCGAACGGGCCAATGGGTGATCGCCAAACAGCGCAGTTCGGATATCTGTATCCACATCTTTCCAGATGTTTTCACCCATGCGAAAATCATATTCCCTAAGGATAATTTTGCGCTCGTCCGCCATAAACGCCGGATCACCATGCAACGGATCAAACACTTTGAACAGTTGCATAAGGTTTACTGGCAGCTTTTCAATCGGCCCCGCCAGCCAATATCCGGTGACGAATTTGTTTGCCCACGCATTTGATTCACGGTCATAATCTGGGCTGACCTTATCCAGCGTATTCAACCACGCCAAATGCTCCAGATAATGCGCCAAACCCTGTGCATAGGGGTTGTCCATTTCACCACTTAGAATAACAAGCGTCGCGCTGATAATTTTTTGATCGGGATCCTGGATCAGATAGGCGGCATTCAGATCAACACTTTGCAAACGGCTTAGCTGTTGCGCGTGCGCAGACATTGCGCAGCATAGCCATGAAATCAATAAAATTAAAACCCGCACGCACACCACCCAAAGCTGTTCCTCACAAGCTTGAGCACCTCTAAATCTTCAAGTCAACAACAAAAGCTCGCCTTAAACGTGCTGCGCTCCATTTACTTCTATCTCGGCTCCCGAGATATAGGATGATTCTTGTGAACACAGGAAATAGATCGCCGAGGCCACCTCATCCGGTTGTCCCAATCGGCGCAGCGGCAATTTTTCAACGATTTTGTCGGTTCCCGGGCTAAGGATCGCGGTTTCCACTTCGCCCGGCGCAATCGCATTTACCCGCACCCCAAGCGGCCCGAAATCATGTGCCATTTCACGGGTCAGGGCCGCCAGAGCCGCCTTGGATGTGGCATAGGCCGCACCGGCAAATGGATGCACCCGCGTGCCTGCGATTGACGTCACATTCACCACGGATCCTTTGGTGGCCGCCAATTCATCTATCAAGCCACGCGCCAGCACCACGGGGGCAAAGAAATTCACATGGAACACCTGCCCCCACGTGCGCAAATCGGTGTCGATGGTGTTCAGGCGTTCACCATTGGGGCCTTTGGGGGAAATGCCGGCATTGTTCACCAAGGCGTCCAGCTTTCCATCCAGTTTTTCCTTTATTTCTTTAATTGCATCCATCGTGCCTTGCGGATTGGATAGATCAAGTTCCACATGGTTTTCCTGTCCTCCGCCCCACGGGCATTCCGAGGGAAACGCATTGCGTGAACAGGTAATTACCCGCCAGCCTTTGTTGCTAAAATATCGAACAGTTGCGTGGCCAATCCCGCGGCTGGCCCCCGTCAACAGCATAGTTTTGCGCCGTTCTTCTTGTGCCATATCTTCCTCGATTCAGTTGATAGGAATGTAGCTGATCTCGCAGGATTTACAATCGGCTTGGCATAGGTGCGGCAAAGCACTACTATTGCAGGCAACAAGGACAATTCCAATGAAGAAACAAGACGCCATGTACCGTGATTCAGTCGCCACAGCGCGCACCCTTTCCCAAGCTTTGCCCTATTTACAACGCTATGACGCCGCCGTGGTGGTGATCAAATTTGGCGGCAACGCCATGGGGGATGATGCCGCAATGAACGATTTCGCCCGCGATATCGTGTTGCTGCAACAGGTGGGTTTGAACCCTGTGATCGTCCATGGCGGCGGGCCGATGATCAATGAAATGTTGGCGCGTTTGGATATTAAATCAGAATTCATAAACGGCAAACGCGTCACCGATGCGGCCACTGTTGAAGTGGTGGAAATGGTGCTGTCCGGCCGTGTAAATAAACGCATCGTGCAGGCGATAAACGCCCAAGGCGGCAAGGCTGTGGGCCTGTCTGGCAAGGACGCCAATCTGATCACTTGCGATCAAACCAACCCCGATCTGGGCTTTGTTGGCACGCCTGTCGATATGGATGTCTCGATCCTTCAGACCATGTTTTCGGCCGATACAATCCCGGTAATTGCGCCCCTGGGAAACGGGCGAAGTGGCGAAACCTATAACATCAATGGAGACACTGCCGCAGGTGCAATTGCAGGCGCCCTAAAGGCCGATCGGTTGCTTTTGTTAACCGATGTCGAAGGGGTTAAAGATAAAAACGGTGATATCCTAACCGAAATGACACCTGACCAAATCATCGCCCTGACCAAAGACGGCACCATTGCAGGCGGCATGATCCCCAAAACGGAAACCGCGCTGGCGGCTATCAATGATGGTGTGCACGCTGTGGTTATTCTGGATGGACGCGCCCCCAATGCCTGTTTGCTGGAGCTGTTCACCGATCACGGTGCGGGATCGCTAATTCGCGCCAAATAGCGCGACATTTTCGCCTGTCACAAAAATGTGCGCCGCTTGGAATTGCAACATCAGGTTTGCGTGCTTAGGTACCCTTCATGGAAAATGAAAACTATATCCGCCTTGGCGTCTTTGTTGGTCTGTTCTTACTGTTCGCCCTCATCGAAACGCTTATGCCCCGCCGTGTGCGCTCGGAAACTCGTAAGCGCCGTTGGGTTACCAACTGGACGCTGATTATCATTGATTCCCTAAGCCTGCGTATCTTGGCAATCGCCGTGCCTTTGCTGGCCGTTGGTGCCGCAACCGATGCAGGAAATATGGGATGGGGATTGCTTAATCAAATCACGCTACCGCTTTGGATCAAAGTAGCCCTTACTATTGTATTTCTGGATTTTGCTATTTGGTTTCAACACCTTATTACCCATAAAATTCCATTTCTCTGGCGTTTTCATCGTGTTCATCACGCCGACCGCGATATTGACGTCACCACCGCCATTCGGTTTCACCCCGTCGAAATAGCTGCGTCTATGGTTTTGAAAATCGGGCTGGTTTACCTAATTGGCGCCCCAGCATTGGCGGTGATCCTGTTTGAAATCATGCTGAACAGCACCGCGATGTTCAACCACGCCAATATCAAATTACCCCTATGGCTGGATAAAATCGTGCGGCTGGTTCTGGTTACACCCGACATGCACCGCGTGCATCATTCCGATATCCGTCATGAACATGATAGCAATTACGGATTTTCCCTATCGATCTGGGATCGGATGTTTGGCACCTATATCGCCCAACCAAAACAGGGCCACGAGGATATGACCATCGGCCTGCAATGGCAGGATGATCGCCCCTCCAATCTGGTTTGGAGCCTGTTGCTGCCATTCTTTAAAAAATGAACTATGACGCGTTGGAAACCGCCGCCAATGCGCGGTTTCTAACCATTGTCGGGGCGTTCCATCCCGAGGCTGAGGATGCCAAAACCATCCTGCTTTTAGGGCCGGATGAGCCCGCATTCTGGCCGCATTTCACCACGACTCACGAATATCAGGATGGTCAAGCGGATCCAATGGATCGCTGGTCAAAACGTGTGATCGGGGGGCTTGCGGATCAAAGCAATGGCCACGCGCAATTTCCCTCGGATGGGCCACCCTATCCGCCGTTTATCGCGTGGGCGTTGGCCTGCGATAGCATGTGGGAATCACCGGTGGGGTTGCTTGTGCATCACAAGGCGGG
>CAMZKY010000015.1 GCA_947311455.1 uncultured Marinosulfonomonas sp.
CCACGCGGCAGCGACAGGTGCAGCACATGCCGCCTTTACAGGAAAACGGCAGCTCAAATCCGGCGCGTGTGGCGGCGTCCAGAACTGTGTTGTCGCCCTCTTCCACCATGAATTTTTTGCGCATCCCGTCGACAATCACCTCAACCTCGGCACCGACTTTGGCAACGGTTTCAGCGGCTTTTGAACGTGGTTTACGCGGCGCTTCGCCGCCGGGTGTGAACCGTTCGGAATGCAGTAAATCAGCAGCGATCCCATGCGCGGTGAGCATTTCCGAAACCTCGGAAATCATCTCACCAGGGCCGCATAAAAACACCCCGTCAATATGGGCCAGATCAATCGCGCCAGCCTTTGCCAATGTGGCGATTTTTTCGCCCGTTACACGGCCATTCAGCAGCGGCACATCCTGTTCTTCGCGGCTAAGAATATGGATGGTTGTCAGCCGATCCATATACTGATCTTTCAACGCATCCAACGCATCGCGAAACATGATATGTGCCAGATCGCGGTTGCCATAAACAAGCGTAACCTGCGCGCCGCCTTGCAATGCGTGTGCCGCAATAGACACCATCGGCGTGATCCCCGATCCCGCTGCAATCAGCAGAATATCGCGCTGGCCGTCATAGGTAAATCGCCCTTCCGGCGGCATCACTTGCACGGTGTCCCCTGCTTTCAGATTTTGGGCAAAGGAGGAAAACAACCCATCCTCAATCTGCCGAACACCCACAAAGATTTGCCCCTCCGGCCCGCAGGCAATGGAATAGGAGCGTCGCACATCTTCGCCGTTGATATCCGCGCGAAGAGTTAAATACTGCCCCGCAGTAAATGCGTATATATCGGCAAGAGCATCCGGAATATCAAATGTTAAAATAACCGCGTCGGGTGCGGTTTTTTCAACATCGGAAAGCGTTAATTCGTTGAACATATCAGATGCTCCCTAAATGCATTTGAAATAGTCGAAAGGCTCAAGGCACGCCATGCAACGATAATGCGCTTTGCACGGGGTTGAGCCAAATTCACTAATTTTTTCAGTGGTTTGTGATCCGCATTTCGGACAGGACACAACAGTTTCGCCAAACAGCGCCGGTTTTGAATTGCTGCCTTTTACCGGCGGCGCAATGCCGGAATCCTTTAGCTTTGCAAGGCCTGCGTCGCTGATCCAGTCGGTTGTCCAAGATGGCGAAATCATCCGTTCAATCCTGGCCGTGAAACCGGCCTTTGTCAGGGCTTCAAGGATCGCGTCCTCGATAAACTGCACTGCGGGGCAACCCGAATAGGTGGGCGTAACCTGTGCAATTACCGTGCCGTTTTCACCCGCGATCACCTCACGCAGGATGCCCAGTTCGGCCACCGTTACGCAGGGCAATTCGGGATCAGGCACCATCGCGGCAACCGCCCACGCGGCTTGAATTTGGTCAACCACTTCGTTCACCAAACAGCCCCGGGATGGGCGCGTTGCAAGTATTGCATTGGCGCCAGCATATGGCCCAATGTTTCACCGTGCTCGCCAATGCGTCCACCCTGTTGGGCATGGACCGGATCCGGAAATGCGAGGCCAGCTTGAACGAAAACCGATTTAACCGAGGCCTCCCACTGCGTCCGAATTTCGGCGCGATCCGGCAGGGCATCATTGGCAGTTTGGGTGGTGAATAGTTCCTCCCAATAAGGGTGCAGATCATTAATCGCCGCCTGCATTTTGGCGCGGCTTACATCGGTACCATCCCCAAGGCGCACGACCCATTCGCCAGCGTGGCGCAGGTGGTAGGCCATTTCCTTGACCGCCTTACCGGCAACACCGGAAATCACCGCGTCGGATGACCCAAGCGCGGCCTGCCAAAACGGCTCCATAAAGGCGGCGAAATAGAATTGGCGCAGCATGGTACAAGAGAAATCACCGTTGGGGCGCTCCACCAGCAAACAATTGAAATATTCACGCTCGCTGCGTAAATAGGCCAGATCATCTTCGGACCGGTTTTTTCCTTCTAGAACAGCTGCATAAGAAAACAACGTGCGTGCCGATCCCAGCAAATCAAGCGCCATATTTGACAGCGCCAGATCCTCCTCTAACATCGGGCCGTGGCCACACCATTCCGATAGGCGATGCGACAGAATCAGATGATCATCCGCAAGCTCCAAAACAGCCTGATACAGCGACATCACATATGCCCCACTTCGTCGGGTATTTTGTAAAAGGTAGGGTGGCGATAAATCTTGTCACCAGCAGGATCAAAGGTTTCATCGGCATGGGCCGGATCACTGGCCACAATCGCATCAGAGCGCATGATCCAGATCGAGGTGCCTTCTTCGCGCCGCGTATAAACATCACGCGCCGCATCCAGTGCTAAAACCTCATCAGCCGCATGCAGGCTACCCACGTGTTTATGGGCTAAGCCATTGCGCGGGCGGATAAATACTTCCCATAAGGGGGTTACATCAGTCAATTTCAAATTCCTTATTTCTATTCAGCAGCCATACGCGCGGCACGTTTTTCAGCGTGGGCCAACGCAGCTTCACGCACCCATGCGCCATCATCATGTGCCCTCTTACGCGCGGCCAGACGCTCACGGTTCATCACGCCGTCGCCGTTGACAACACGCCAGAATTCATCCCAGTCGATCGGGCCATGCACATAGCCCCCAGCACCGTTGTTCAGAGTGTCGTCCCAATTCAGATCAGGATCAGGGATGGTCAGTCCTAGGAATTCGGCCTGTGGCACGGTGGCGTTGATAAATTTGTTGCGTAGGGCATCATTGGAAAAGCGTTTGATCTTCCATTTCATTGATTGTTCCGAATGGGCACTGTCGCCATCATGGGGGCCAAACATCATCAGGGCGGGCCACCACAAACGGTTTAACGCATCCTGCGCCATGTCCTTTTGTGCTTTGGTACCGTTGCACATGGTCAGCATGATTTCATAACCCTGCCGTTGGTGAAACGATTCCTCGGCACAGACGCGAATCATCGCGCGGGCATAAGGGCCGTAGGAGCATCGACACAACGCAATCTGGTTCATGATCGCCGCCCCGTCCACCAGCCAACCAACGGCGCCCATATCGGCCCAGTTCAGGGTGGGGTAATTGAAGATCGAGGAATATTTGGCTTTGCCCGAGATCAGTTCTTCGGTCATCTGCTCGCGGCTAACACCTAGAGTTTCGGCGGCCGAATAGAGGTATAGCCCGTGGCCCCCCTCATCCTGCACTTTGGCCAACAGCGCCGCTTTACGTTTCAGGCTGGGCGCGCGGGTGTTCCAGTTGCCTTCGGGCAGCATCCCGACAATTTCGGAGTGGGCGTGTTGGCCGATCTGACGCACCAAAGTGCGGCGATATCCGGCGGGCATCGGATCGTTTGGTTCAATCTTTTCTTCGGCGTCAATGCGCGCTTGAAATGCGGCAAGGAATTCTTCTGTTTCATTGGTGCTTCCGTCTGCGCCGATCAATCCTTGTGAATACATATCAGGCCTCCTGTTCGGGCCCTTTATATGTTACAAATTGTAAATATCAATGTGATTTTTGTGACGTTTTTGTACCTTGCACCTTTTTCACTGAAAACGGATACAGGGACATGACTTTTTCTATGCTTTCATTCGGCCATGGTTATAGCGCGCAAGCCCTTGCCGAAGAGCTGATCCCTGCGGGTTGGGCCATCACCGGAACCACGCGCGATGCTGCGAATTTACCGGCAATCAATGCTCAAGGTGTTAACGCGGTTTTATGGCCGGGCACCGATGTTTCCGGCACGCTGAAAAATGCCACACATCTGCTGATTTCCGTCGCGCCAAATGCAGAGGGTGATCCGGTTTTGAATGCGCTAAGCGATCAGATAGCCGCCGCCCCGATTTTGCGGTGGATTGGATATCTGTCCACCATCGGTGTTTATGGTGACCATGGGGGCGCATGGGTGGACGAAGATACTCCCCTTACCCCCGCCACCAAACGTGGTAAGCTACGAGTGCAAGCCGAGGCCGATTGGCAAGGGCTTGCCACGCGTTATGATCTGCCGCTACATATCTTTCGCCTTGCCGGAATTTATGGCCCAGGGCGCGGGCCGTTCGCCAAAGTGCGCAGCGGCACAGCGCGCCGTATCATCAAAAAGAACCAGCTGTTTTCACGCATACATGTCGAAGATATTGCGCGGGTTTTACTGGCCTCTATCAACGCGCCCAACGCTGGCCGGATTTATAATGTGTGTGACAATAATCCAGCGCCACCCGAAGATGTAATTGCTTATGCCGCCAAATTGCTGGGCCTGCCGGTGCCCGCCGCTGTTGACTACGACACGGCTGATATGACCCCGATGGCACGCAGCTTTTATGCCGAGTCCAAAAAGGTACGCAATGACCGGATCAAAGCCGAATTGGGGGTGGAATTAAGATATCCCACCTATCAGGATGGGCTGACCGCATTGATGAAATAAGGGCCAGTTTGGGTTTTTGTAACAGTTCAAGCCGCGTTGATCTTTGACCCATAATCAAACGCGCCCAAACGCAAGGCTGCGCGATCAATCGAAACCCAGGTTTCACGTCCCTTTGGCTGCCTGCGTAAAATCCCGCCATGGTTCATAACCTTAAGATGATGTGCAAGCGTGGCGGATGTTAGGCCGCTATGAGCCATAAGGCGCCCGAATGAGATACCTTTTGCACCATAAGGCAACAATAGGTCGCACAACATCTGCCGCCGACGATGGGCAAGGGCGTTAAAAAATGCGGCGGTTTTGTCTTGGTGATTTGTTGGTTTCAATCGGGTTTTCCTTTCATGACATACGCGGCATTTGATGCGCGAACTAAACTACTAAGCTATTTTAGTGTTTCTATTTTAAGAAATGATGAACAGATACAGGTCAACACAGGATTTCGATCGAATTGACAAAAAAGTCATTGCATCAGAGCAAAGCCTTCAAAACACAACTTTGCATTCAGACGTCAAACGCCAGTATAATTAGGTAGAAGAAATGGGCTGGGGCGGCTTCGTTTGCGGGAAAACTAAATCATGCGCGGCGACTGGACAGATCTGCAACCCCGAGTGCCTCAAGAACCTTAGCCTCGATATCAGGCGCATTCATCGCAGCCGCTGCATACATCGCGCGGGGTGCAGCGTGATCAATGAACGTGTCCGGAAAGACCATAGAGCGGAATTTTAACCCCGTATCAAACACGCCTTCATCGGCTAGCAATTGTGCCACATGGCTGCCAAAACCACCAATGGCACCTTCTTCGATGGTGATCAGTGCCTCGTGATCTGCCGCCAAAGCAAGGATCAATTCACGATCCAGGGGTTTGGCAAAACGGGCGTCCGCAATGGTGGGCGTAATGCCTTTGGCTGCCAGTGATTCAGCGGCTTTCTGCACTTCGGACAAGCGCGTGCCAAATGACAAAATCGCCACACGCGCGCCTTTGCAAATGATCCGGCCTTTGCCGATTTCCAGCGGCACACCGCGTTCGGGCAATTCAATACCTACGCCTTCACCGCGTGGAAAACGAAACGCGCTGGGGCGATCGTCAATCGAAGCTGCGGTGGCCACCATATGCACTAGCTCGGCCTCGTCTGCGGCGGCCATCACCACAAAATCCGGCAGGTTGGCCAGAAACGCAATGTCAAAAACACCCGCGTGTGTTGGCCCATCTGCCCCCACCAGTCCGGCGCGATCAATGGCAAAACGCACGGGCAAACGTTGCACCGCTACGTCATGCACAATCTGGTCATATCCGCGCTGTAAGAACGTCGAATACATCGTGCAAAATGGTTTCATTCCGCCAGCGGCCAACGCCGCGCTAAACGTCACGCCATGCTGTTCGGCGATCCCCACATCGAAACACCGGCTGGGGTAGCGTTCCGCAAACAGGTTCAAACCGGTGCCATCAGGCATTGCAGCCGTGACGGCGCAAACCTTGTCATCTTCGGCGGCCACGGCCAGCAAACTATCGGCAAACACCTTGGTATAGCTAGGCGCGTTGCTGGGCGATTTATGCTGCTTTCCGGTTAGTACATCAAATTTCGCCGTGGCATGGCCCTTGTCCCGCGCGGTTTCTGCAGGGGCATATCCTTTGCCCTTTTTTGTAATCACATGGATCAGCATCGGCCCCGTGGCGCGGTCTTTCACCGTGCGCAGGATTGCCAACAGTTGTTCCATATCATGCCCGTCAATCGGCCCGACATAGGAAAAGCCTAGCTCCTCAAACAAGGTGCCACCAACGGTCATGGATTTAATCATTTCCTTGGCGCGTTTTGCCCCCTCTTGAAAGGGTTCCGGAAGCAAGCTTACCGCGCCTTTGGCAGCAGATTTCAGTTCCTGAAACGGCTCTCCTGCATACAAGCGCGATAGATAGGCCGACATTGCGCCAACCGGCGGCGCAATCGACATTTCGTTATCGTTCAAAATCACGAACATACGTTTTTTCAAATGGCCCGCATTGTTCATCGCCTCATACGCCATGCCCGCACTTAGAGATCCGTCGCCGATCACCGCAATCGAATCCCCGATCCCGTGTTCGGGTGCACCACCCAAATCGCGCGCCACGGCAAAGCCAAGCGCCGCAGAAATGGAGGTAGAGCTATGACCAGCGCCAAACGGATCATAAGCACTTTCGCTGCGTTTGGTGAAGCCAGACAAGCCGTTTTCAGCGCGTAAGGTGCGAATTCGATCACGCCGTCCGGTTATCACCTTATGCGGATAACACTGGTGGCCCACATCCCAGATCAAACGGTCGCGCGGCATATCAAACACCGCATGCAAAGCAACAGTCAGTTCAACCACCCCCAGACCCGCGCCCAAATGCCCACCCGTTTCAGACACGGCTGATACAACTTCTTCGCGCACTTCGTCGGCCAGAGTTTTCAGCTCGCGATCATTCAGATGCTTGATATCAGACGGCGTTTCAACACGATCCAGTGTTGGTGTATGTGGTCTATTGCTCATCAGAAATGCCTTTTAATTATCCCGACTGATAACAAACCGCGCCGCCTGTCGCAAGCAGTCGCCATCATCACCATAGGGCGCAAGCGCCTCTTGCGCCTCGTCAATCAGATCATTTGCGCGGTTTTTCGCCCCTTCCAGCCCCAGCAAGGAAACAAAAGTGGCCTTGCCCGCATCGGCATCCTTGCCCAGACGCTTACCCGCCTTTTCAACATCACCCTCAACATCCAGTATATCGTCAGCAATCTGGAAGGCCAATCCAAGCGCTTTGGCATAGCTGCGCAGGGGCGTTACATCGGCGCGCGCCATTACAGCGCCCGCTTCGGCAGACCACCGGATCAGCGCGCCGGTTTTACCATCTTGCAGGTGAATGATTTCTTCCAGCGTTAAGGGCGTTGCGGCCGTTTCCGCCGCAATGTCCAACGCCTGTCCTAACACCATGCCTTGCGCGCCGACAGCTAGCGCCATTGAGCGCACCAATTCCAGCTGCACGGCAGGGTTGGGTGAAATTTCGGGGCGTGTCAGGGCCTCGAACGACAGGGTTTGCAGGGCATCACCGGCCAACACGGCGGTGGCCTCGTCCCATTTGATGTGGATGGTTGGTTTGCCACGGCGCAGATCGTCATCATCCATGCAAGGCAAATCGTCATGCACCAGCGAATAGGCATGCAGGGCCTCAACCGCCGCTGCCGCAAACACCGCATTTTCCGGTGCGATCCCGTGCAAGCGTGCGCTTTCCAACACCAGAAATCCGCGCAGGCGTTTACCGCCCAGCGTGGTATAGCGCATCGCCTCGATCACTGGTAAATTGTCATGATTGGCCAGCAGTTCAATCAAACAGGTTTCCACCCGCGTGGCCGCATCTGCCAAAGCATTTTGGAACATGGTCTATAGGCCTTCGACGGGGGTCGTTCCTGTGGGGATACCGCCTTCGCCCAGCGTAATCGCGGCAACCTTTTCTTCGGCTTCTTTCAGCTTGGTTTCGCAGCGTTTTTTCAGCTCGGCGCCACGCTCATACAGCTTGATTGAATCCTCAAGCGGAACATCGCCGCGTTCAAGTTGGCCCACCACGGTTTCAAGGGCATTCATCGCTTCTTCAAAGCTCATCTCGCTTACGGGTTTATCGCTCATTTTCCGCGCTCCATTAAAACATCTATATGTGCCGCGACTGACTCGGCCAAGGCTTGCAAATCATATCCGCCTTCCAGTGTCGAGACAATGCGACCTTTGCAATAGACATCAGCAATATCGCACAAGCCATGCGTGAGCCATGCAAAATCTTCGGTTTCCCAGTTTAGCCCCGCCAAAGGATCGGCGCGATGGGCGTCAAATCCGGCAGAGATCAGAATCAACTCGGGTTTAAATGCCTTTAGTGCAGGGAAAACATCGCGCTGATAAATCGCGCGCATCTCGGGGCCGGCGCAGCCTTCGTTCAGAGGCACATTCATCACGTTTCCCGACGCGCCGGTTTCGCTGGCTGCACCCGATCCGGGATATAACGGCATTTGGTGTGAGGAAATAAACAACACGCGGTCATCATCCCATAATAAATTCTGTGTGCCGTTGCCGTGGTGGACATCAAAATCTACAATTGCAACGCGCGATAGGCCGTGATGGTCAAGCGCATGTTTCGCTGCAATCGCAACATTCCCAAACAAACAAAACCCCATCGGAGTTTCACGTTCGGCGTGGTGGCCCGGCGGGCGACCAGCGGTAAAGGCGTTGTTTGCATTGCCAGAGATCACCAAATCTACCGCAGCAACACCGCCACCCGCAGAGCGTAACGCCGCCTCGAACGATCCGCGCGACATAAAGGTATCAGCATCCAGCGTGGTTTGACCCTGCGTTGGATGAATGGCTTTGATACGCTCAAAATACGCCGCAGGATGGGCGCGCGTTATCTGTTCCTGTGTCGCCATGGGAGAATCAAACCGTACCAGGCCGGCAAATTCGGGCTGTTCCAACGCCTTAAGAATACCCTGCAACCGTGCCACCTGTTCGGCGTGGCCCTCGGGGGTGATGTGGTTCAGACAATCGGTGTGGACGAAAAATGCGGTGCTCATATCAATCAGGCGCCAACATATAGCCAGATCCGCGAACGGTTTGAAGGTAACGCGGCTGTTTGGGATCTTGTTCCAGTTTGCGCCGCAAACGGGTAATCTGGACATCAACAGCACGTTCCTGCGCTTGCCCTGTATC
This sequence comes from uncultured Marinosulfonomonas sp., assembly GCA_947311455.1. Taxonomy (GTDB): domain Bacteria; phylum Pseudomonadota; class Alphaproteobacteria; order Rhodobacterales; family Rhodobacteraceae; genus Profundibacter. The sequence goes on from CAMZKY010000015.1 coordinate 9,106, forward strand.
GCGGCCCAAATCCTCAACCAGTTTGCTGCGGCTTACCGGTTCGTTGATGCTAGAGGAAAATATTTTCATCAGCGCATTTTCGGTTACCGTCAGGCGAATATGCTCGTCGCCACGCCACAATTCTGCGCGCTCGATATCATAGCGAAATGGCCCCAGGTACAAAACCGTGACCCCCTCATTCACTTTGGATTCCGATGGCATTCGGCGTAAGATCGCGTTGATTCGTAGCAGCAGTTCTTTTGGCTCAAACGGTTTGGCAAGGTAATCATCTGCACCCGCCTCAAGCCCTTTTATCCGGTCTTGGGTGTCGCCTTTGGCGGTGAGCAACAAGATCGGGGTTTCGATTGTTTCGCGCAATCCACGGGTAAGGCTAATCCCGTCCTCACCGGGCATCATCACATCCATGATTATCATGTCAAATTCTAGCCCCGATAGAATACGCCGTGCGTGTTCTGCGTCGCGCGCGGAGGTAACAAGGAATTCATGGCGAATAAGAAATTTTTTCAACAAGCCGCGAATACGCTCATCGTCGTCCACTATTAGTAGATGCGCTTCGACTTGTCCGGCCATATTATTTGTCCTTAATTGCATTAAAGTAATGGCGCATATCCGGATCCATCATCGCCTCAAGCACCTGTCGAAATCCCACGACCGCCTCAGGGCCTACCGAACGGAAAGCCGCGCGCAAACGATCACGCTGTGCTGTTGATAGCTCGCCTTCAAGGGCTTGCCCGCTGTCGGTCAGGTAAAGATGACGCTCGCGTTTGTCGCGGGTACCAATGCGGCTTTCAACCAAGCCGTCCGCAATCAGAGTGCGCAGCACACGGTTTAACGATTGTTTGGTCACACCCAGAATGCCTAGCAAATTATTTACCGTGGTGCCTGGGCTACGGTGGATGAAGTGGATAGCCCGATGATGGGCACGACCATAAGCATAATTTTCAAGAATGCGATCAGGATCTGCGGTAAATCCACGATACGCAAAGAACATGGCCTCAATCCCTTTACGCAATTGCGCCTCGGTTAGAAACAAAAGCGCCTCGCCGCCGGAATTTGCCTGATCTGACATTGCCACCCATCCATTATCGTTCCTATTATGAGATTGATTTTACGTCAGGGATATTGACTTTCCAACGATCAATTTGTAGCAATCCACAGATTTATCGCAATTTTATGTCCTAAACGGATATATTTCGCGCAACATATGCAAATACACGGGTGATACCCGCGCTTTGAAAGGAAATACCATGTCTGATGCCTATGATGATCGCGACGGAACGATCTGGATGGATGGAATGATGACCCGTTGGCGCGATGCCAAGGTACATATTTTGACCCACGCTATGCATTATGCCTCGTCTGTGTTTGAAGGTGAGCGTGCCTATAATGGTAAGATTTTCAAAAGCCGCGAGCATTCGGAACGCCTGCACCGGTCGGCCAAACTGATTGATTTTCATGTGCCTTGGACTGTCGATGAAATCGAAAAAGTAAAAGAGCAAGTCCTGCGCGCCTCCCGCCTTAAAGACGCTTATGTGCGTGCGATTGCATGGCGTGGCGCTGGCGAAGATATGGGCGTGGCCTCGGCCCGTAATCCCGTGCATCTGGCGATCGCCGCGTGGGAATGGGGTGCTTATTACGGCGATGCCAAATTCAAAGGCGCAAAGCTGGATATTTCCAAATGGAAGCGCCCCTCCCCTGAAACGATCCCGTGCGCAGCCAAGGCCGCTGGCCTTTATATGATCTGCACCATGTCCAAACATGCTGCCGAGGCCAAAGGCTGTTCCGATGCGTTGATGTTTGATTACCGCGGTTATGTAGCCGAGGCGACAGGTGCAAACATCTTTTTCGTCAAAGACGGCGAAGTGCATACACCAACGCCGGATTGTTTCCTGAACGGGATCACTCGTCAAACCGTGATCGGAATGCTAAAAGACAAAGGCATCACCGTGCATGAACGCCATATCATGCCCGAGGAATTGGAAGGCTTTGAGCAATGCTGGCTAACCGGTACTGCCGCCGAAGTGACGCCTGTAGGGCAAATCGGGGATTACAATTTCGAAGTGGGCGCACTTGCCCGTGAAATAGCGGAAGACTACGAAAAATTGGTCCGCTCCTGATCAGGGAGCGGCAACCGTCCAACCGTGATAAACCGTCGAAAGATCTTGAGAATGTTTTGCACAAGAAAAGTGTCAGTCTCCACACGATGGAATGCCGGTGGGCGGGACAGCTTTGCACTTGGACACATTTTTGCCAAAAACATTTCTAACATTTAACACATTATGATTTTAAGTATCTTTTGAATTAAAATATGTGTGGAAATAAAATGACTAACTTTTTTTACGATGAATGTGGTGCAGTAACCGTTGATTGGGTCGTATTAACGGCCGCCACTATAGGTTTGGGTGTCGCGGTAACAGCTTCGATCGGGAATGGTATACAAGTTCTGGCAGATCGAATTGCTACCGATTTGTCCTCCACAACTGTGCAGGTTCCTGATAATTAAAATTAAGATGCCGCTGGAAATGAGGACCTCTCGTTACCGAGGTTCAGGATATACTAGGCGAAGCCTCCGGCGCTGAAATGGTTGATATTCTGAGGAATTGCATTGAAAATGATAACGCGGTTTAGCATCCAGCCAAGACCTGTATGCGGCTGTTCAAGCTGTATATGAAGAACAGGGCTAGGTGCTACCCGCGGGTATGCCCGTTATGCGTGATTTCTAGTTGCCTGAAATCTTGGGCCGCTATTTAACCTGAAACCAAAATCGATACCATTTCACTCGCAGGGTCTTGAAGATCATCAATCACACTGAAATGGTGTCTATCCGGCGCAAGCGTTAAGCTTGCATTTTCCCAACCATCCGCCAACCACTGCGCCTGATCCAGAAACACCGGTCGCTCATTAGCGCCGACCCAAACATGAGTTCGCACATTGCAAACAACATCTGCTAATAACGGGCTTTCAGCTGTCGCCGTTTTCATATCCATTTTGAAATCTTCATTCATCTTGGTGTGAATCAATGGGCGCATATCGGACAAGGGCGAAATCGGCATAACGCGGTACAAGCGTTGAACCACACCCTCCGACAAATCCACATCCCCGCACAACATCCGCGCCACCAGATGCCCG
>CAMZKY010000016.1 GCA_947311455.1 uncultured Marinosulfonomonas sp.
ACGGATGCGGTTAGGGCCATAATGGTGATGTGTTTGAAAATATTGCCAGTGGTAAATTTTGCCTGCGCGTTGGTCATGGTATTATCCTTGCTTGGTCAAAAGACACGAACCAAACATGGCGCGAGATTTCACTCGCGCCATGCACATAAAATCAGACATGCAGATTTGCAGGCTTAGCCGCGCGAAATATTTTGCAACAGCGGCAACAATTTCGACATATCCGGCCCGTGTTCCATGCCTGTCAGGGCTTTGCGCAACGGCATAAACAGCCCGCGCCCTTTGCGCCCCGTGGCCTCTTTGACGGCACTTGTCCAAGCTTTCCACGTGGTTCCGTCAAATGGCCCGTCGGGCAGCAAACCCATAGCAGTTTCTACGAATTCCTTATCCTCATCATCAATCAAAGGCGTCGCCCCGTCACGGCACAAGGCCCACCAATCGGCGATGTCTTTGCGGGTGGCGATGTTGTCATGGGCCATGGCCCAGAAATCTTCGGCGATGGCATCCGGCACGCCCAATTCGGCAATTGCATCTTTCATTTCGGAAAACGGCAGGCCGGCCACGGTTTTATGGGTCAGGGGTTTTAGATCCTCAACGTCGAATTTTGTTGGCGCAGAGCCGAATTTTGACAGATCAAACCCTTGGATCAATTCATCGTGGCTGCGGCGCAACTCCACCGGATCAGCCGACCCTAGCCGCGCCAGCAAGGATAGCAGCGCCATCGGCTCAATCCCCTGTTCACGCAAATCACGCAGCGCCAAAGTGCCCAGACGTTTTGACAAGGCCTCGCCCTGTGGCCCCGTCAGCAGCGAGTGATGCGCAAAACGCGGCACGGTGCCGCCAAGCGCGCGGATGATCTGTATCTGGGTGGCGGTGTTTGTTACGTGATCCGAGCCGCGCACCACATAAGTAATGCCAAAATCCACATCATCACAGACCGAGGCCAGCGTATACAAATATTGCCCGTCACCACGGATCAGCACCGGATCGGATACGGACGCCGCATCAATGGAAATATCGCCCAGAATACCGTCGGTAAATTCGATCCGCTCATGATCCAGTTTAAAGCGCCAATGCCCCGCACCGCGTTCTGCCCGCAACACGTCTTTTTCCGCATCACTTAACGCCAACGCCGAACGATCATAAACCGGTGGCTTGCCCATGTTCAGCTGTTTCTTGCGCTTTAGATCCAGCTCTGTTGGTGTTTCGAAACATTCATACAACCGCCCCGAGGCACGCAATTCATCCGCGGCAGCATCGTAACGGGCCAAGCGCGTGGATTGGGTTTCTTCGCGATCCCATGTCAGGCCCAACCATGTCAGATCTTCTTTGATCGCATCAGCGTATTCTTTGGTAGAGCGCACAGGATCGGTATCATCCAGCCGTAAAATAAACGTGCCGCCGGCCTGTTTGGCAATCAGGTAATTCATCAACGCGGTGCGCAGATTGCCGATATGGATATATCCGGTGGGGGACGGAGCAAAGCGGGTGGTTGTCATGGCGGTTTCCAGTCAATTCAGGTTTCATAGGCTCTTACGCGGTTTTATGCGGTGATGAAAGGGGGCGTGCGGCGTTTGGTTGCAGGTTTTGCTGTTGCGAATGAATATCACCTACGTTAATCCCAGTAAATCAGTAAGGATTAAGCCATGCACACATATATTCTCCTTTTGCACATTCTGGCCGCCACAATCTGGACAGGCGGGCATCTGATCCTTGCCTTTACGGTTTTGCCCCGCGCCCTTAAGGCCCGCGACACCGGGATTCTGGTAGACTTTGAAAGCGGCTTTGAGCGCATTGGCATTCCGGCACTTATCACGCAGGTGCTGACGGGGCTGTGGATGGCCTATGAAATCGAACCAACCCTTTCGAACTGGTTCACATTTTCTGGTGAGGATACCAATTATATCGGCCTAAAGCTTGCCACTCTTGGCGCAACCGCGCTGCTGGCCCTGAACGCCCGCTTTCGGGTTATCCCCACACTGCGCGCCGAAACCCTGCCGCTAATGGGCTGGCACATCAGGGCGGTGACGGTTTTATCGGTGGTGTTTGTGATTGCCGGTGTCGGGCTGAACCAAGGCGGGTTTTAACCCCGCCTATGTATAGCAAACCACCTCGATTTCGATGTCATCCGGCCCGTTAAAGTAAAACCATTTCCCCGGCTCGTAATCATCGTAAGAATGTGGATGATACCCCGCCGATTTGACCCGCTTATCAATCTTATCCAGATCATCCACCACAATGCCGATATGATTCAACCCGCTGGGGCTTGCATAACTATCGCCATTTTTCAACGTCCCCCCGTTGGAATACAGCGCCAAATAACTGTCGCGCCCGCCCACATGATAGGTTTCGCCGCCCAGCTTTCCCACGCCGTTCCAGCGGATTTCCCAGTCAAACAAAGTGCATAACAATTTGGAAAACTCCTTTGGGTCTGTAACAGTGATATTTGCGTGTTCTAAAAATGCTTGTGCCATGTTGGTTCCTTTTTTCATTGCACTTGCCTGTGTAATTGCTCAAGTTAACTTGAGGTCAAGAGGTTTTTTCAACATGCCAAAATCAACATCATCCGCCCTGCTTCCAATCGGGGCCATTGCCAAACGCACGGGGCTGGCGGTGTCGGCGATCCGGTATTACGAAGAAGCCGGTATTACGAAGAAGAAGGGCTGGTGTTTCCGATCCGCACCCACGCCGGCCAGCGCCAATTCCGCCGCGCCGATATCCGGCGGCTGTCTTTTGTGATGGTGGCGCAAAAGCTGGGATTTACCCTGACCGAAATCAAAACCGAACTTGCCCCCCTGCCCCAAAACCGCGCCCCGAACAAACAAGACTGGGCGCGCATCAGCACCCAGTTTCGCAAACGGTTGAATGACCGGATCACCGCACTTGAACTACTGCGCGATAAACTGGATGGATGTATCGGCTGCGGCTGCCTGTCACTGGAAAATTGCCACCTGTATAACCCCGATGACGAGGCCGGAAAAGATGGTGCGGGGGCGCAGTTTTTATAACAGCCTTTAGAATTAACTGTTATCGCGCCAGCGGTTCATGATCCGAAAACACCAATTCCAATCAAACCACACATCACCATTTAAACAATTCGCTAGCTTGCAACGTAAATGCAACGGGAATATAAGTTTTGTTATGCTCCTGAAAACTTTGCGGCAGAACACGAAAAACACATAAAGTGACGATACATCTGACGTCAGGGGTGAAATCAGCCCAAACTCACAAGTTTCTACAGCGACGCGGGTCTGAAACGATTGGGGGGGAGTTATGTTGTTTAGTTCAATAAAATTTGCGGAGAGCAGATTATCATCTCTGTTTTTTATTATGTCTTTAATATCATTGATTGGCGTAGTTACTCCAACTTTTGCAACTACAGCGCTACTCATTGCCCAAGACAAGGCATGTGACAATCTAAATGATGATTACAAATTAGAAACAATGGAAACGACGCCATCCAGACCGCTTGTTCTTTGGCCGCATTCCCTTCCCGACGCGAAGGTTTTCTGGCAAGAAGATGGAAGAGATTTGCAAATTGTCGTATACAAATACAACTTAGTTGAGGTGTGTACTTTAAAAATTGAGTTGAAGAATATGGCGGCCGCTAAGCTCATTAAATTAGATGCTTCCAGAATCATCCAATCAAAAGTGATTTCCAGACACTTAAGAGTAGAGCGTCGGCGATGTACTTTCCTTGAGCGTAAGTATCCAACTACCTTTGCCATGGATGATACGGTTGAATTACCCAATGGGGAATTGGTTGTAGGTGGCCCCTTTGTAGGTTGCGAGCAATATGTAAAAAATAGTTCTATAGGTTTCAGGGTTGTTTCAGGCCAGCAGGTGCGCCGTTTTGTTTTTATTGTTAACTCACTATTTGAATTAAAGGACTAAGCTGATGACTACAATTGTTCCAAACACAAATATTAATAGTAATATAGTAATTTTTACGTCAGGGGGAGTCGCTGTTACTTCAGGCTTGGCCTCAAAATACGCCGCGAACAGAAATCAGCCGTTATCGCGCCAGCGGTTCACGATCGGATAGCGTCGATCCAGCCAGAAAGAGCGCATGGTCAAACGTGGCCCCGGCGCGGATTGGAAGCGTTTATATTCGGAAATATAAAGCAGGTGTTCAACCTTTTTCACCACCTCGCGTTCAAACCCGTCGTTCACCAGATCAGCCACGGATTTTTCATCATCCACCAGCCCCGTGAGGATTGCATCCAGAATGTCGTAGGGCGGCAGGCTGTCGTCATCGCGTTGATCCTCGCGCAATTCCGCGCTTGGGGGTTTGTCAATCACCGCCACCGGAATCACCTCGCCCGCTGGCCCCATCATCCAGTCGCGGTGATTGGCATTGCGCCAGCGGCAGGTTTCAAACACGCGGGTTTTATACATATCCTTGATCGGATTATACCCGCCCGCCATATCGCCGTAAATCGTGGCATAGCCCACAGCGACCTCGGATTTATTGCCCGTGGTCAGCAGCATTTCCTCGAATTTATTTGACAGCGCCATCAACAGCAGCCCGCGCAAACGCGATTGGATGTTTTCTTCGGTCAGACCCTCATCAGTGCCTTCGAACAGCGGCGCAAGGGTGTTGGTAATCGCCTGACGCCCCTCGGCAATCGGCACAAAATCATAACGGCAGCCAAGGTTAACCGCGATCTTTTTGGCGTCCTCCAATGATTCCTTTGACGTGTATTCAGAGGGCAGCATCACGCAGCGCACATTTTCAGGGCCAAGCGCATCTGCGGCTATCACCGCCACAATCGCAGAATCAATTCCGCCCGACAGCCCCAAAAGCACTTTTTTGAATCCGGTTTTGGCCATATAATCACGCAGGGCCATGACCATGACGTGATAATCCTGCTCCCACTCATCAGGATGCGTGGCCTGTTCCGATTTCACTGCGCGCCAGCCAGCATCCGTTCGGACAAAATCAAGCTGGGTAATCACCTCGTCAAACACCGGCAACAGCATCGCCAATTCGCCGCCGGGGTTGATCACAAAACTACCGCCATCAAACACCTGATCATCCTGCCCGCCAACCATATTCAGGTAAACCAGCGGCACCTCGGTTTCGACCACACGGGCGACCATGTGATTCATCCGCACCTCAAGCTTATTGCGGTAATAGGGCGATCCATTGGGCACCAGCAGAATTTCCGCGCCGGTTTCCACCAGTGTTTCGCACACCTCGTTGGCGTGCCATGCATCTTCGCAAATGGGGGAACCGATACGCAACGGACCAATAGAATAAGGGCCTTGCGGGGCGGCAGGCTCATACAAACGCACCTCGTCAAACACCGTTTCATTGGGCAATTTCTGTTTCAACACGCGGTGCGCCACCTTGCCACCCTGCAAAATGAAATAGGCGTTGAACAAATCTGTGCCGTCAAAATAAGGCCCACCAATGGCCAGCGCAGGGCCGTCAGCGCAATCCATCGCCAACTGATCAATATGCGCCATGGCATCACGATAAAACGCGGGCTTCATCACCAGATCTTGCGTTTGATAGCCGGTGATAAACATCTCGGGCAGTGCCACCAGATCGGCCTTGGCGGCCTTGCCTTGCGCCCAAGCCTCTCGCGCCTTGGCCGCATTTTCAGCCAGCGCCCCCACCGTCGGGTTCAGTTGCGCAAGGGTTATGCGAAATCTATCTGACATGGCCTATTTCCAGTTTGTTCTGTCACGCGAGTGTTTCACTAAGCAGAGATATGCACAAGTTCGCTCAAGAACAATGCAAAAGACTGCAAAAAACTTGTCTCTGGCGGCGCGCTGTCTTAGTCTTTGTTACAACACACCGCAAAACGCGGGTTATGACGACGGGGGATAACGTGAAAATTATCAAGACTTCACTTACACTTGCAACAGTCCTTGCGATGGCGACAGCTTTTTCGAGTGCCTCCTTTGCGCAAAACACCGGCGCGGTGGAAACCAAACAATATGATGATGGCGGCATTTACGAGGGCACATTCCTGAACGGCAAACAACACGGCCAAGGCACCTATCGCCTGCCCAGCGGCTATGAATATTCCGGCGCATGGGTGAATGGTGAAATCAAGGGCCAAGGCCGCGCCAAGTTTGCCAATGGATCAATCTATGAGGGCGAATTCGCCAAAGGCAAGCCCGAAGGCTTTGGTAAAATCACCTTTGCGGACGGCGGCACCTATGAGGGCGATTGGGTTGACGGCAAAATCAATGGCAATGGCATCGCGATTTATGCCAACGGGGTGCAATACGAGGGCGGCTTTGAAAATGCCCAACACCACGGCATCGGCACTATGAAAAGCCCAACAGGGTATATTTACGAAGGCGAATGGGTGCGCGGCATCAAAGAGGGCGAAGGTAAAATCACCTATCCCGATGGCGCGGTTTACCAAGGCACCCTGAAACGCGGCGTGCGCGATGGGGAAGGCACCTTAACAATGCCCGGCGGTTTGATCTACCAAGGCAGCTGGAAAGACGGCCAAATCAACGGCAAAGGTAAGCTCACCCAACCCAATGGCGATCTTTATGAGGGCGAGCTTCTGGCCGGCCAACGCAGTGGCAAAGGCCGTGTTACCTATGCCAATGGCGATATTTATGTAGGCGATTTCAAGGATGACAAACGCCACGGCAAAGGCGAATTCACCGGAACCGACGGCTATCATTATATCGGAGATTGGGTCGAAGGCCGGATCGAAGGCACAGGCACCGTTACTTATCCCGATGGCTCGGTCTATGTGGGGACGTTCAAAAATGATCTTGCCGATGGCACCGGAAAAATCACCTATCCTGATGGCAACAGCTACGAAGGCGGTTGGGTTTCTGGCGTCATCGAGGGCAAAGGCGTTGCGCGCTATGCAAATGGCTTGATCTATGAGGGCGGCTTCAAGGATGCGCGCAATGATGGCTATGGCGTGATGACATATGCTGACGGATATAAATACGAAGGCATGTGGAAAGATGGGCAGCGCCACGGCAAAGGCAAAGCAACCTATGCAGACGGCACCATCTATGACGGAAATTTCACCAATGGCCAACGCGATGGCGAAGGTGAAATCACCATGGCTGACGGATTTAAATATTCCGGCCATTGGACAGCTGGCGAGATCAACGGCAAAGGCGTGGCCACCTATGTGAATGGCGATGTCTACGAGGGGAACTTCGTTTCAGGCAAACGCCAAGGCGAAGGCACCATGCGCTATGCCACGGGGGAAGAGCAATCCGGCAAATGGGAAAATGGCGCGCTGACCCAACAAGAAGAGGCGGCGAAAAGCGAGGCGGCACAACCAGCTGATAGCGCTACAACAGAAACCGGAGTTGCGCCAACGGTAACACCTGCAACCGAAGACACCCCCACACCTGCAGCACGCCCCGTAACAGAATAAAGACGTGGCACATGGCCCGAATTCTTTGGGCAGGATAGATTTCCGCAAGGAATCCACGATTCCCGAATAGTGGATTCTTGCAAGGTTTTATTAACCTTTGCAATCCACCCCTCCGCGCCCCTTACGGGGCTTGTCGGTATTGCCAAAATTCAACGAAGAAAGCCGTAAGGCTTGATGAGTGTCGGTTTAGCCAAGGCAGGATCGTCTGATTTCTTGGCCCATTCTGCAAACTCTAAAAACCAAAAGGCCCCCGAAAAAATCGAGGGCCTTTCTAAAATCGAATTCCTGAAAATCTAGTCTTTCAGCTTATTGATTTTCATCATTTTCATGAGTGTTTTTTCATACCAAGGCTCTGATACGCCTCTTTTGACTTTGCGCATGAAATACCATTCAAACACAATCTTGGCATAGTGCACCCATTTACCGGACGACGTCCAGTTCAGGTTGCGTGGCGGGTTTTGCGGCATGGCCAAGAAGGCCATCCCACGGTCGCCAAAATCGGCCAGACACAGGGCATTCCATGTCGGAAGTTCTTTTGGCTCGTTGCCTTTCAGAATTTCCGGAATGTTATGAGCGGTTGCCGTCACCATGGATTCAATCATCAAACCGGTTTTCGGCACACCGGTTGGAACAGGCGTCATCACAGGTGGTGCAATGGCGATACAAACGCCAATGGCAAAGATGTTCTGGTATTTCGGATTGCGCTGAAATTCATCGACAATCACAAACCCGCGTGGGTTCACAAGGCCTTCAATGCCCATCAACGCCGGAATACCACGGAAGGCCGGCAGCATCATGCAGTAATCAAACGGGATTTCGTGTTTTTCTTTTTCCGAACCGTCATCGTTCACTTCAGTGATATGCACGGCATGTTCTTCGAATTTATCAACCTTGGAATTCACAACCCATTTGATATCGCGATCACGGAAAACCGATTTCAGCATCCCGTGCGTATCACCAACACCACCTAGGCCAAGGTGGCCAACGTAAGGTTCGGAGGATACAAATGTCATCGGCACCTTGTCGCGGATCTTGCGTTTGCGCAGATCGGAATCGATGGTCATGATATATTCATATGCAGGGCCAAAGCAGGACGCACCTTGAACCGCCCCCACAACAATCGGGCCGGGGTTGGCACAGAAATCTTCCCATCCCGCGGCTGATTCAACCGCATGTTCGACATGGCACACCGATTTGGTGAATTTATCGGGGCCAAAGCCCTCGATTTCATCAAAGGCCAAATCGGGGCCGGTTGCGATCACCAGATAATCATAGGTAACTTCGCGGCCACTGGCCAACTCGATTGTATTGTCATCGGGGCGCAATTTTGTTGCCCCGTCACAAATAAATTCGATTCCCCGGCGCTTCATCACCGGGGCGAGTTCGACGGTAAGCTCTTTTTGTTTCCGCCAACCGATCCCGGCCCACGGGTTGGACGGGGTAAATTGAAAATACGATTTATCGGAAATAACCGTTATTTTATCGCTCTTTGCCAGCGTTTCGCGTAATTCATAGGCCTGAATGGCTCCGCCAAGTCCTGCCCCCAACACAACAACGTGCGTCATACAATCCCTCCCAAGGTTTATTATGTCTGATTTGCTTCCAGTTCGGCAACTATATAATAAAGACTCCTAACATTCAACGATTTACATGTGATTAACATGCGCTGGGGATATTGACCATTTGACGCAGATCAATATTTCCGGTCTGGAACCACCATTACAGTATTTTGAATTATTTTCAAAACGGGGTTTATCTTCGTTCCTACATGGGTATAGTCCGCCCCATGAAGACGAGTGCACATATCACCCCCCTGAACGCCGCTGCCCAGCGCGCGCTACCTATTTGTGCCCTCCTCCTCCTTAGCCGCCTCTGAGCGTGTCATGTTGGCGCGTCTGCTCAGAGGAGAATGCGCGCCCTTCACATTTAGCTAAGACACAAACGAAAGCCCGAAAACATGACCGATTCCAATTCGCAAGACCGCGTAATCATTTTTGACACCACCTTGCGCGACGGAGAGCAATCCCCCGGCGCCACCATGACCCATAACGAAAAACTGGAAATCGCCGAGTTGCTGGATGAAATGGGTGTCGATGTGATCGAGGCCGGTTTCCCGATTGCATCAGAAGGCGATTTTGAAGCCGTCGCCGAGATTTCGCGACGCAGCAAAAATTCGGTGATCTGCGGCCTGTCCCGCGCCAAAACCGGCGATATCGATCGCGCATGGGATGCGGTGAAACACGCCGCCCAGCCGCGCATCCATACCTTTATCGGCACCTCGCCCCAACACCGCGCCATTCCCAATCTGAACATGGATGAAATGGCCGATGTGATTCATAACACCGTCACCCACGCGCGCAATCTGTGTGACAATATCCAGTGGTCGCCCATGGACGCCACCCGCACCGAGGATGACTACCTGTGCCGCGTGGTTGAAATTGCTATCAAGGCCGGCGCCACCACAATCAACATTCCCGACACGGTGGGCTATACCGCCCCCGCCGAAAGCGCCAAGATCATCAAAATGCTGCTGGAACGGGTGCCCGGTGCCGACGACATCATCTTTGCCACCCATTGCCACAACGATCTGGGCATGGCCACAGCCAACGCCCTGTCGGCGGTGGATGCAGGCGCGCGCCAGATTGAATGCACAATCAACGGGCTTGGCGAACGGGCGGGCAATACGGCGCTGGAAGAAGTGGTCATGGCGATGCGTGTGCGCAACGATATCATGCCCTACCAAACCCGCATCGACACCACCAAAATCATGAACCTGTCGCGTATGGTCGCCACAGTTTCGGGCTTTGCGGTGCAGTATAACAAAGCCATCGTCGGCAAAAACGCCTTTGCCCACGAAAGCGGCATTCATCAGGACGGCATGTTGAAAAGTGCCGACACCTTTGAAATCATGCGCCCCGAAGACGTGGGTATCGCTGAAACCAATCTGGTGATGGGCAAACATTCGGGCCGCGCCGCCTTGCGGGCCAAACTGAAAGATTTGGGCCATGATCTGGCTGATAACCAGTTAAAAGACGTTTTTGTGAGGTTTAAGGCGCTGGCCGATCGCAAGAAAGAAATCTTTGACGATGATTTGCTGGCCCTGATGCGCGATACAGCCTCGGACGCCGAACATGATCATATCCAGCTAAATTCCTTGCGCGTGGTCTGCGGCACGTCCGGCCCGCAAACCGCTGAAATGGCGCTTGAAATTGATGGCGAAGACGTCAGCACCACCGCCACAGGCGACGGGCCGGTGGACGCCACTTTTAACGCCATCAAGGAACTGTTCCCCCACGGCGCACGCCTGCAACTCTATCAAGTGCACGCCGTCACCGAAGGCACAGACGCCCAAGCCACAGTTTCGGTGCGCATGGAAGAGGACGGCAAAATCGCCCAAGGCCAATCATCGGACACCGATACTGTGGTGGCTTCGGCCAAGGCTTACATCAACGCGCTGAACAAACTGATGGTGCGGCGGATGAAAACCAAGCCCTCATAATCGGGTAATTTCCGTTTCCCCTTTGTGCGTCAAGGGGGAAACGCCTAGATGAAACTTCGCTTTAAATTTCCTGAGATGCCCGCTAAAAATTCGCATCACAACTGTCCTACTCCCCTAGGACAGTAGGACGGTAGGACAGCTCGGCCTTCAATACAGATATAAAAACCCACAACTCAACCAAAATTTCCGCCTAAACAACAGCACGCCCCGTTAACCCGCCAAATTCGGGAAATTTGCCATACGCTTGCCATACACTTGCCATACGCTTGCCATACAGCAATTTTTGCAAATCAGCCCTGTTAATAAGGGTTTCAATCGGGATAACGCCAAAAACACCCAAATGCGCCGGAGTTTGCCATACTTGGATACCAACAGACCAAACGCGGACAAATCATTTTAGAAGATCTTTTTATCGCGATAGCCAGCCTCTTAGGCGAAAAGGCGCTGAAATCGGCTAATCTGCCTCTTTACCCTTGCCCCGCCTCGCGCCTATAAGAAACCCTGACGCGGGCTTTGAACAGAGTCGCGCGCATTAATGTACTATTTCGGGATATCCTGCGCATGCTTGGTCTTAAAGGATTGTTTTCAACAGATATGGCGATTGATCTGGGCACGGCAAATACGCTGGTCTATGTCAAAGGCAAGGGCGTTGTGCTGAACGAACCTTCGGTTGTGGCCTATCATGTCAAGGACGGCGTCAAAAAGGTGTTGGCGGTGGGCGAAGACGCCAAACTGATGCTAGGCCGCACCCCGGGCAGCATCGAGGCCATTCGCCCAATGCGCGAAGGGGTGATTGCCGATTTCGATACCGCCGAAGAGATGATCAAATACTTTATTCGCAAGGTGCATCCGCGCACCACGTTCTCAAAACCCAAGATCATTGTCTGTGTGCCCCACGGGGCAACGCCGGTTGAAAAACGCGCTATTCGTCAATCGGTTCTATCCGCGGGCGCACGGCGTGCGGGCCTGATTGCCGAACCGATCGCAGCCGCCATTGGTGCGGGAATGCCGATCACCGATCCCAC
>CAMZKY010000017.1 GCA_947311455.1 uncultured Marinosulfonomonas sp.
ACCCCTGCCCCGACAATCAAAACCTTGGCAGGCGGAACCTTGCCCGCTGCCGTTACTTGCCCTGTAAAGAAGCGGCCAAAATTGTTGCCCGCCTCGATCACAGCGCGATACCCGGCGATATTGGCCATCGACGACAGCGCATCCATTTTCTGGGCCCGCGAAATCCGGGGCACCATTTCCATGGCAATCACATTGGCTTTTTTGCTTTTGGCAATTTCAAGCTGGGCTTCGTTTTCGATGGGCGAAAAGAACGAAATCAACAACTGACCTTTGGTCAGACGTTTGGCTTCCGTGTCATTGGGGGCGCGCACTTTGGTGATCACGTCGCAAGCTTTCCACAAGGCTGCCGCACCGCGGATAACCTCGACACCGGCTTCTTTATAGGCGGCATCGGTAAAACCGGCAGCCTTGCCCGCGCCCGCTTCGATCGCGCACTCATAGCCCAGTTTTTGCAACTGAAGCGCGCTTTCCGGCGTCATCGCAACACGTGCTTCGCCTTCAAATATTTCTTTTGGTGTTCCGATCTTCAAAACCCAATCCTCCTACTGTTCGCATTCCCCGCTTAGGTAACCCGAATGTGACCATTTGTCTGCGTATTTTTATGCAAATCCCTGAATAAGTCCTTTTCAAAACATATTCAAGAGTCCATATGTAATCCAAACATTTCATATTGGAGTAGACCAAATGAACGACCAAACCACCAGCCCTAAATCAAATCCGACGCGGCGTCGTATTATCGCAGGCGGCATTGCTGTTGCCACGGCCGGTATTGGCGCAACGGTTTTTGCCCAAATGTCCACTGCAGGAGGAAAAGTAGTGATCTCACCAAAGGATGCGTATGACCGCGCCAAATCCGGCAATATTATCCTTGTCGATATTCGCACTCCCGGCGAATGGCAACAGACCGGCGTTCCAGAAGGTGCAATTGCGCTGAATATGCAATCGCCCGAATTTGTACAAACATTGGCAAAACTGCGCGAAAACAATCCCGATACCCCCATCGCCCTGTCTTGTCGC
Organism: uncultured Marinosulfonomonas sp.; assembly: GCA_947311455.1. GTDB lineage: Bacteria > Pseudomonadota > Alphaproteobacteria > Rhodobacterales > Rhodobacteraceae > Profundibacter. The sequence goes on from CAMZKY010000017.1 coordinate 1,018, forward strand.
ACCGGGAGCCGTTCAAACTACGCGGTCACCGCCTTAACACAACAGGGCTTCCCACTGCTGGTTGATGCCCACGAAGGCATCGCAGGCGGCCCTGCAGGCCCAGGCTGGCTGGCCGCAGGCCTACCAGTTTACCCTGGAACCCCTGAAGAAATCAAAAAGCGCATTAACGCCGCCTTGGCAAAATAGGCGTTTCTTCTTGTGATAAATACCTGCGCCGTAGGCAAATCGGGCCAAAGGCCCTCATAGAGCAACCCGCCACTTGGCGGGTTACCTTTTTTCTAGCGGCGTTTCCTAGCGGCACATTTTCACAACCATCGCCGGACCTTATTTTCATAAGACGCATATTGCGCGCGGTAGGTGCGGCGCAGGTGTTTTTCTTCGCCCATGATAAACCGCTTTTCAATGATCCAGACAAAAATCGGCACCAGCGGCAACGACAAAACCGCATCCCAGTATAGGATCATCCCCAGCAGCACCATCGCGTCGCCCACATAAATCGGGTTACGAGTGCGTTTGAAAATGCCGGATTGAATAAAACTGCTGCTTTCACGGCGCGGCACGAATGTGGTTTTGTGCTTTTGGAACTCCATCACCGCCAACAGCATCAACAGCAATCCGCCGCCCACCAGCAGCCCGCCAACCATGCTGGCCCATCCTCCGCCAAAATCCAGCCCCAGCGAAAAAGCGCGCGCCTGATACCAGGAAATGGCCAGAAACGCCGCCAACCATACGGGCGGAAATTCGATATAGCGTTTGATAAAATTCATTGTCTAGCCTCGCGGTTCATCTGCTGTTTGATCACAGATAAACCCGAAACACGCAATTACAATCTTGCGCGTCATTTTGTGGCGGGTCATGGTGTGATATGGAACAAATTCTGGTCAGCTCCTGCCTGCTGGGACAAAACCGCGGATCAGGTGCTGAACGGGCAGGCCAAAGTTTTGGACATCCACGGCACCGACGTCACCCCCGCATTTACCGCAGGCGCCTATGGCGCGTTGACCATGGCGCAAAAACACCACTGCAAACACGCGATCCTGACAGAAAACAGCCCCTCCTGCGGGCGCAATTTCACCTATTCGGGGCGCTTTGATGGCACATTGATCAAGGGCATGGGCCTGGCCGCAGCTCTTTTGTTGCAAAACGGCATTCAGGTCTGGCCCTCCAACCATTGGACCGCCTTGGATGAACTTCTAAAAGGACATCGACAATAATCGTGCGGGCACCTCCAAGCCATCAAAATTCGATGCAAACGGTGTTTTATCGCCACTTACAATTTTTCTGCAAGCGCCCAAATCTCTTGTTGCTTTATCGTTTTGTACCATTTTTCAAATTTCGCACGGTTTTGTTCGCTCTGATGCACTGTTTCCAATGGTTTGCGCGGATCAAGACTAAGGGAATACGCCATTCCTTCGATGAACCATTCCGGTTTTTGATACCGAGCCAATTGCCCGAGACGTTCATTCTGCAAGTGATGAATCAGCTCATGTCTAAGAATATAATCCTGCCAACCCTCGGGTTTAATGACGATACTGTGCGTTCCAATGGTGTAGCCGCGAACGCCAACCAGTCCAAAATATTCCGAACACTCTGTGTGGGCGCAAAAGATGACATTGGGTTGGCCATCTATTGATCCTATGTTTTCGTTTACGAATGTAAACGCATTTTGGAGAAGTGCTCTTGCAACCTCTACTTTGCTTTGATCATCAATATATAAGCCATCTTCCACAAAATAAACTGGTGCGATTGATGGAAGAAGAACGCGTACAGGCTTTTGAAAAAACCATAGAGCCCCCATAGCAATGAACAACAAACATACAAAACCTAGCAGTATTTGTTTCTTCATAAGTTTCCCTCTATCTGGTTATTTCACACAATAACTCTGCTGCGAAATCCAACCCAGCATATCGGCCTTTTTACGGGCAGAATGAAACGGCCCCCAATCGGCGGCAATGCCCTTGCCCCCGGCCGAAACCACGCCATCGCGCACCACTGTGTGGGTCATGATCCGGATCGCGCAAGACATATTTGCCGCGCCGTCTTTTAGCGCTGCGCCGGTTTTTGCCGCACAATTATAACCCCGCGCCGTGCTGGGCAGGATCTGCACCAGACCATACCATTTGCCACCGCCCCCCACCGCGCGCGGGTTATAGGTGCTTTCGTGTTGTGCAAGGGTCGAAAGCATCCCCGCCCAAAACGCGGCGCGCTGATCGGGGCCGTTATCGGGATAGGCCGGGCACCACGCAGCACTGTCTTTGGGCACCACATCAAGTAAAGCCGCACCATGACTGAACAAGGCAGCAAAGGCGGCGTCTGTCCAGGCTTGTGATCCGGCAATATGATCCCATCGCATGGCGGGTTTGGTGACCTCGGGTTCTTTGGCAGCCAATCCACATGCAGATAATAACAGAGCAACGGCCAAAGGGGCTAAAATCAAACGCATAAAATAATTTCCTCAAATTCAATCCAGCTTTTCTATCGAAAAACCATCTTTGCAGCAAGCCCGTGCACATCTGATGCTTGCCCCTTTGCCCAACCTGATTTAACAAGGCCCCAACAACCCCCAGACGGAAGACGCAGCATGCTTGACACCACCTATACCGCCCCCGCCCCGAAAATCATCGCAGGGGCCAAACATGATTGGGAACTTGTGATCGGACTTGAGGTTCATGCGCAGGTGTCTAGCAAGGCCAAACTGTTTTCCGGCGCCTCCACCAAATTCGGCAATGAGCCAAATTCAAACGTGGCTTTTGTGGATGCGGCAATGCCCGGGATGTTGCCGGTGATCAATGAATATTGCGTGGAACAGGCGGTGCGCACCGGTCTTGGCCTAAAGGCCGATATCAACCTTTATTCCGCCTTTGATCGCAAGAATTATTTCTATCCCGACCTGCCGCAAGGCTACCAAATTTCACAACTTTATCACCCGATTGTCGGCGAGGGCGAGATCCTTGTCGAGATGGGCGAAGGCATCGCGCGTGTGGTGCGGGTCGAGCGGATTCACCTTGAACAGGACGCCGGAAAATCCATCCATGACATGGATCCCAATATGTCCTTTGTTGATCTGAATCGTACCGGTGTGGCCCTGATGGAAATCGTCTCGCGTCCTGACATTCGTGGGCCAGAGGAGGCAGCGGCTTATGTCACCAAACTGCGCCAAATTTTGCGCTACCTTGGAACTTGTGACGGCAACATGCAAAACGGCAATCTGCGTGCCGATGTAAACGTTTCCGTATGCCGCGCGGGGCAATATGAAAAATATATGGAAACGCAGGATTTTGATCATTTAGGCACCCGTTGCGAGATCAAGAATATGAACTCCATGCGCTTTATGCAGGCCGCAATTGATTTTGAGGCGCGGCGTCAGATCGCCATCCTTGAGGACGGCGGCGAAGTGCATCAGGAAACCCGTTTGTATGACCCTGACAAAAACGAAACCCGCTCTATGCGCAGCAAGGAAGAAGCACATGATTACCGCTATTTCCCTTGCCCCGATTTGTTGCCGCTGGAAATAGAACAGGCGTGGGTTGATGACATTGCCGCCAGCCTGCCCGAACTGCCGGACGACAAAAAATCACGATTTATCAATGACTTCGACATGTCGGATTATGATGCTAGCGTGCTCACCGCAGATGTGGCCACCGCCCATTATTTTGAGGAAGTAATTGAAGCTTCTGAGCCCGATACCATCTCAGGAAAAATGGCGGCAAATTGGATTGTGAACGTATTGTTCAGTTACCTTAAGAAAGACAATCTTTCAATCACCGATTGCCCTGTCACGCCGAATCAACTGGCAAGCCAAATTCAGCTCGAATTGTCTGGTGAAATCAATGGAAAAATCGCCAAAGACCTTTTTGAAATTGTCTATACCGAAGGCGGCGACCCCGCCGAGATCGTCGAAAATCGCGGCATGAAACAAGTCACCGATACCGGCGCAATCGAGGCCGCGGTTGACGAAATCATGGCCGCCAATCCGGCGCAGGTTGAAAAGGCCAAACAGAACCCGAAACTGGCCGGATGGTTCGTGGGCCAAGTGATGAAAGCCACCGGCGGCAAGGCCAACCCCAAGGCGGTCAACCAGATCATCGCGGCTAAATTAAAAGGGTAGGATCGGTGGCCCGAACGGGCGTGCAAACCACGGGGGCAAGCCCCGCCAACGCGGCGGGGTAAACCCCGCCCTACGGCGCATTTTAGCGATGTGTAAAGCCTGTGTATTTGATATGTATTACGTGCGCATGATTCTGTGCATGCAGAAAATTTGTCGATTATGGTAACGATGAGGCGCCAGGTTCTTCTTCTACCCCACCTTCCTGAAGAATGATCTCAGCAAGGAATATATAGATATCCGCTAGGTGCCG
>CAMZKY010000018.1 GCA_947311455.1 uncultured Marinosulfonomonas sp.
CCAGTTGAGCTGGGGCACATTGAATTATATTGAAAGCGCGGGCACCGGTGCGCCGATTATGCTCGTGCACGGCAATTCCGGTTCATCACGTGCATTTGAAAAACAAGTCGAGGGGCATTTGGGCAAAACCCACCGTGTGGTGGCGATTGATCTGCCCGGCCATGGCGGGAGCGGGGCGCTGGCCGGTGCGGGTGAGTATAGCTTTCCGGCCTATGCCAAAACCATTGTCGAGGCCGCAGCGGTGCTGGGCATGGAAGATGCGGTGTTTGTGGGGTGGAGCCTTGGGGGCCATGCGGTTCTGGAGGCGAGCGCGGCCCTGCCCAAGGCAAGGGGTTTTGTGATCCACGGCGCGCCGCCACTGGATTTTCCACCGGCAATGGACGCTGCCTTTTCGCCACACCCTGCCATGGATATGGCCTTTAAAGGGGACCTTTCCGATGAAGAGGCCCGTAGCTTTGTTGGCTCGTTTCTTGCGCCGGAAAGCTCTATGGGGCTGGAGCCGTTTCTCAAAGATGTGGCGCGAACAGACCCGAATGCGCGGGCCGGCTTGGGCATGAGTATTGCGCCCGGTGGCTATACCGATGAAACTCCGATCGTGCGGGATATGAAAACGCCGCTGGCGGTGTTGTGCGGGGATGAGGATCAGCTGGTGAATGGCGGATACATCTCGGATCTGGAGATGCCAAGCCTGTGGCGTGGCGAGGTGCAGTTGATCAAGGGCGCGGGGCACGCACCGCAGTTGGAAGCACCGGACGCGTATAATGATCTGCTTGCAGCGTTTATGAGTGAGCTTTAAGCCACCCCAGAAGCGCGGGCGGGCGGAAGCCCGCCCGCATGGCCTCGGAAGGCTTCCCTCTGGCCGTGTCGCTGGAAGAAGCCGACCAGCGTTGTCGACGCACCTTGATGGAATCCTGGGTCGGGCGCGAGACCCTGACGGTCAAGCTGCCGCCCTCTCGCCTGTCCCTCGATCCCGCCGATGCGGTCAGTCTCGCCAATGACGGCCGCCTGAGTGCTGAAGTGGTCCGGCAAAATCGAATAGTGTGCTAAGATGTATCCACCACGAACGAATGGATATTCAAATAACGAAGAGACGTAACTTTTCCGACTAATTTAAAGCAGCAGTGGCGCTTGAGCCGCTGCGTGGGGATAAGACGGTTCAGGGGATTGCGGCAAAGCGGCAACTCCACCCAACACAAGTAAGCACATGGAAGCAGCAAGCGATTGAAGGGCTGGCCGAGGTTTTCTTGGACAAAGTGAAAAGGCTGAGAATAAGGAAGTGAGATCAAGGATCTTCATGCCAAGCCCGGACACCGGCGCTGCACTCTCGGCCTGCTTCAGTATCCCCATGATCTGCGCGTCGCTGTATCGTTTGTTCTTCATTCAAAATCTCCCCAGTCAATATGACAAGAAAATTCTACGCGTGCACACCCCTAATTTTCGGGGGGATTACCACCCTAATAAGGCGAAGATGGACAAATTCACAAAGTTGACTTTGCTGTGTCTTATTTCTGACACATCTCTCCCATTAGAACAAAAAAGACAATCGGGTAACATTCCGACAATGAGGGGAAAACCCCAGAGGACAAGAGCATGAAAAGAACACATTTAGGTATCGCCGCCCTGCTTGCTGTGAGCATCACAGCCTGTGGATCAAATCAAACTGTAAGTCGGAGTGTTGTAGGTACACAGTATGAGATTTTACCGATTTCTCAACCTTTGACATCACCGTATTCCGTTTCCGATGTCCGGGTAAGCGTCCCCGAAACGCTGAAAGTTGATGAATCCAACCGGATTTATCCTATTGCCGACATCGTTTGGCGCGGTGATCCTTATGGAAATCGCTATGAACAAATAGAAGCAATTTTCGAAGAGGGGATGACGCGCGGTGCTGCGGCTTTGCATGGAACACGCCCTGTAAATGTTGATATCGAGGTAATGCGGTTTCACGCAATGACAGAACGAGCGCGGTTCTTGATTGGGGGGGTACATTCGATCACCTTTACAATGACAATCCGCGACGTCGAAACCAATGAAATAATTGAAGAGCCGCGTATTATTAAAGCCGATCTGGTGGGGTTTGGCGGCAACCATGCGATAGAAGCTGAACATCGCGGACAAACCCAAAAGGTTCGCATTATTGATCATTTGGCAAATGTCATTCAAAACGAGCTAAGCTTGCCAGTTCCACAAATGGCGGATGCGTCTTAAATCAGGCCTATCATCGACCTTGGAAAATGATTAGGAGGGGGTATGACACATCCCCCCTCAACACCCGCTTCGAAAATCCCTGCTGTTCGGCTTAACTCCAAAGCTGAAGTCCGCGCCATAAGGCACGGATTTCCTTGGGTTTTTAACGATGAAATAGTAACAGACCGCCGCACTAAAGCAATAAAACCTGGCGCGATTGCTCGACTCGAAGATTCTGAACGCCGTGCGCTTGGTACAGTTACAGTGAATATGGATTCCAAAATTGTCTGCCGTATGCTGGATCGTGATCCCGAGGCCGAGATAAATGTTGCATGGTTTGAAACAAAAATTCGCAACGCGCTGAAACATCGTGAGACGTTATATGACCAACCTTATTACCGGTTGGTTCATGCTGAATCCGATGGCTTGCCCGGGGTGGTTATTGATCGCTTTGGTGATGTGGCGGTAATTCAGCCAAACGCAGCCTATGCGGATGTGTTGTTTGCTGAATTGGCCGATGCGGTTCAATCGGTGACAGGGGCAACAACGATTGTGAAAAACGCCACTGGGCGTGCGCGCACATTGGAAGGGTTAAATGAGGAAACCGTTGTTTTCGCAGGTAAAATAGATGGGTTAATTCCTGTGCCGATGAATGGCGCAACCTATATGGCCGATATTCTGGGTGGTCAAAAAACCGGATTGTTTTACGATCAACGCCCCAATCATGCTTTTGCACAATCTCTGTGTAAGGGGGCGAAAGTATTGGATATTTTTTCGCACGTCGGTGGCTTTTCACTGGCGGCGTTAGCGGGCGGCGCGGCCTCAGCCTTGGCGGTTGATAGCTCTGCACCCGCCCTTGAATTGGCACAAAAAGGCGCTGATGAAATGGGTGTGGCGGATAAGTTTTCCACCCGCAAAGGCGATGCATTTGCGGTGTTAGAAGATTTGGCAAAAGAAGGGGCAAAATTTGATGTGGTGATCTGTGATCCGCCTGCCTTTGCCCCCAATAAAAAGGCGCTTGAAGCCGGTTTGCGAGCCTACGAACGCGTAGCACGATTGGCAGCTCCTCTGGTTGCCGAAAGTGGCTACCTTGGTGTGTGCTCCTGCTCCCATGCCGTTGATTTAAAACGTTTTTTAAACTCCTCCGCGCGTGGGATTGGCCGCGGTGGAAGGCGCTCATCATTGATCTATTCAGGGCAAGCAGGGCCGGATCATCCGTTGCTACCACAACTGGCACAAAGCGGGTATCTAAAGGCACTGTTCTTTCGGCTGGATTAGTCCATGCGGGTGTTGATTGATGCCTGTGTTCTCTATCCAACGGTGATGCGAGAGATACTATTGGGTGTAGCCGATGCTGGTTTGTTTACGCCGCTATGGTCGGATCGTATTTTGGAAGAATGGGCGCGCGCAGCAGCGCGGTTAGGGGGCGAGCAAAGGGATGTTGCACGCGGTGAAATCCTGATGCTGGGGGTGAAATGGCCCGGCGCAGCTGTTGGCTATCCCCTAGATTTGGAAGAAACATTATCCCTACCTGATGAAAATGACACCCATGTTTTGGCTGCCGCTATTGAGGGTAAAGCAGATATATTGCTCACCCAAAACACCAAAGATTTCCCCACCCGGACTTTGAGTGGGTTTGGTATCATTCGCCGTGAAACTGACGGGTTTCTAACCGAATTGTTTCATGAATCGCCACTGGTAGTGGCCGATGTTGCTCAACGCGTTCGCCAAACCGCCGAGCGCCTATCAGGCGAGCCAAAAGAGATGCGAAAACTGATGAAAAAGGCAAGGCTCCCGCGCTTGGGCAAGGCGCTGGTGCATAGTTGAATTTACGGGAAGCCGTTGTATTGAAAGAGTATGGCATGCGGTTCAGCTGTAGGCAGGTGTACATCCCGTAAAATCGCACGAACTAATACTAACGCAGAGTTTCCACTATTCCGGAATTATGGAATCTGTTATCATAAGAATAATCACGATAATACAAACACTTACTTGTAAAATACGATACAAACCAACTCGTAATTCTGATCAATTTCAAGTGTTTAAACGGTGTCGAAGTAAAAGAAAGAGCGACCTAAGAAAGCTTTGCCCACTTGTTTTCCATCTTTTCGATCTCGGCAACACGTTCTTCTGATTTTGGATGACTTAATAACCACGCAGGCGGCGCGCTAGCCCCCGATCCTGTCAGGGCAGCCAGCTTTAACAACAACGTTTTTTGTGCCGCCGTGCCTATACCGGATTTGGTTAGCAATGCACTGGCGTAGGCATCGGCCTCGTATTCATCACGGCGTGAAAGGCGGGCGGCCAAAAGCGTGGTTAGAAAATTGGCAATATAAACACCAAACCCGGGAATAAAGCGCGAAAATACCGTAATCAAAACGGTGCGAATAGCGTTTTGCCCCGAGAAATCAATCATCCGTCGGCGCGAATGGCCAAGCGCCACATGGCCCAGTTCATGGGCGATTACGCTGGCCATTTCACTGGCCGTGACATCGCCTGAAATGTATTTGTTGTAAAACCCGCGCGTGATAAATATCCGCCCATCCGGCGCGGCCAATCCGTTGATTGGTTCAATCTCGTAAATATGGACTTTGACACGCTGAATATCCAAGGCATCAGCCATTTTTTGGCTTTTTTCCAACAGTACGGGATCGTTCAGTTCTGTTGATTTCTGGTCCAGCTCACGCCCCGTGCGCCATGCGGAGAACCGATACATAACCAGCGCATAGAGGATCGGAATTAAAAGGGCGGAAAACCGTAACATGATTTCAATATGGGGTAAGGTATAGGTATTGGCAATATGGTGGGTATATTGATTTTGTGCGAATTGTCTGATTTTAAAAAGACGCGGATTCAACTTGCCAGTGCAACATCTGACATTGCCTCATTGAATACCTGATTGGGAGTTCTGAAGCCAAGACATTTTCTGGGTCGATCGTTTAGCTTGTCCATAATGGCTTTTACCCCTTCATCGCTCAAAC
>CAMZKY010000019.1 GCA_947311455.1 uncultured Marinosulfonomonas sp.
AACGGTTGTGGCGGAGGCACTGGATTTACCACGTCGTCAGGTTTATCAAGCCGCGCTTGAATTGGGAAAAGGCAAATAGGCGGATCATCTTCATATCACACCGGATTGGCCGCCGAGGCGATTGTTGAAAAACACTATCTGGGAATTGGATGCCAACCCGTTGCACGCCGCTGGCGCGGGGCAGGGGGCGAAATTGATCTGATCCTGCGCGATGATACTGGTTTGATTTTTGTCGAGGTCAAGAAAAGCAAAAGCTTTGCCCGCGCCGCCTTGCGCGTTTCAGATCGCCAAATCGCCCGCATCTATTCCACCGCCGAAGAATTTCTGTCCACCATGCCTGATGGCCAAAACAGTGCCGCGCGCTTTGATGTGGCGTTGGTGAATTCTGATGGGCAAGTGCACATCATAGAAAACGCTTTCGGTTTCTAGACCATTACACCTCGGATTTGTTCTTTTCGTCCAAATTTCCTCGGGGGAATCTGCGCGCAGGCGCCGATGGGGGCAGACTGCCCCCGCTATTGCCGATCCCGCAAGGTTCGGCAACACCTCAAATTAAACACGACTTAGCCATCCTCCATTGAAACCCGTGCCAAAGAAGGCCATGTTAATCCCAACACACAGGAGTTCCGATATGTCCCTTAAAGTTGCGATCCAGATGGATCCGATTGATCACATTGATATCAACGGCGACAGCAGTTTTCGCATCGCCGAAGAGGCGCAGAAACGTGGCCATGAATTATTCTATTACACCCCCGACAAGCTGTTCTTTCGTGACGGTCGCGTCATGGCGCATGGCTGGCCCCTGACGGTGCGTCGTGAAGTTGGCAATCATTTCACCTTGGGCGATGAACTGGTCATTGATCTGGCCGACCTTGATGTGGTTTGGCTGCGTCAGGATCCGCCGTTTGATATGGGCTATATTACCACCACGCATTTGCTGGATATGGTGCACCCCGAAACGCTGGTGGTGAATGATCCGTTTTGGGTGCGCAACTACCCCGAAAAATTGCTGGTTCTGGAATTTCAGGATCTAACACCGCCAACGATGATCGCCCGCGATCTGGACACAATCAAGGCTTTCAAAGCCGAACATGGCGATATCATCCTGAAACCGCTCTACGGTAACGGTGGCGCAGGTGTGTTTCGCCTCGGCCCTGATGATCGCAACCTGACATCGCTGCATGAATTGTTCATGGGCATTAACAATGAACCCTTGATTGCCCAAAAATTCCTGCCGGATGTTTCGAACGGCGACAAACGCATTATTCTTGTGGATGGCGAAGCTGTGGGCGCGATCAACCGTGTGCCAGCCAAAGGTGAAACCAGATCAAATATGCATGTGGGCGGGCGGCCTGAAAAAATCGGCCTAACGGCGCGCGACAAAGAAATCTGCGCCGCTATCGGGCCGCTTTTGCGCGAAAAAGGCCAGATATTTGTCGGGATTGATGTGATCGGAGATTATCTGACCGAAATCAACGTGACCTCGCCCACCGGCATTCAGGAACTGGAACGGTTTGACGGCACCAACATTGCCGAAAAAATCTGGCAGGCGATCGAGGCACGCAAAGGGTGAGCATCCGGCTGCATATTTTCAACGTGCTGCTGCGCCTATTTGAAAAGCGCTCTTTGGCAAACGCCAAAACCCATCTGCACATTCGCAAATCGTTTTCGTTCAAGGCCAAATACCTGTTTCCCGCCCCACGCGGCAGCCGCTTTGAACGGGATGAATTCAGTATTGATGATACTAAAATACCAGTGCTTTGGGCGCGCGCTAAATCGGCGGATGACAGCAAAATCATCCTGTATCTTCATGGTGGTGGCTATATTTTCGGCAGCCCCGAAACCCACCAATCCATGTTGGCGCGCCTGTCGGCTATGACAGGTATGACCGCCTGTTTGATCCGCTATCGCCTTGCCCCCGAACACGCCTTTCCGGCGGCGATTGATGATGCGGTAAACGCCTATCGCGCTTTGCTGGCACGCGGAGTCGATCCGGCGCGCATCATTTTGGGCGGCGATAGCGCGGGCGGCGGGTTGGTGTTGGCCTTGCTGGGTGAAATATGTGCCAAAGGGCTGCCACAGCCAGCGGGGGTTTTTGCTTTGTCGCCGCTGGTAGACCTGCGTTTCGAAGGCGCGTCCTTTGTTGAAAATGCGAAATCCGACGTCATTTTGCCTGCGGAACGGGCCAAGGAAATGACCGAATACTATTTGCAAGGACAAGATCCCGACGATCCGCGCGCCTCGCCCTTGCGGGCTGATTTTGCCACTGCAGCGCCCGTTTATTTAACGGTTGGTGATACCGAAATTTTGCGCGACGACACGGTGCGCATGACGCAGCACCTAGAGGCGCAAGGGGCTGACGTTACATCGAAAATTCTTCCAAACCGCCCCCATGTCTGGCCGATATTTCAACGGATGCTGCCCGAAGCCGATGAAACCCTGCGCGACATTGCCAAGTGGATCAAGCCTCTTTTGCGAGGGCAATCCGAAAGCTAACCGCCTCGGCCACATGGGATTTTTTTACTGTCTCTGATCCATCCAGATCGGCAATGGTGCGCGCCACGCGCATCACCCGATGATAACCGCGCGCGGTTAATCCAAACCGTTCGGCAACCTTGGTTAACAATTCGCGCCCTTCGGCATCGGGCGTGGCGATGTCCTTTAGAATTGCGCCTTCCGCATCGGAGTTTACCCGCAAATCAGCATGATTTTCAAAGCGTTTTTCCTGAATATTCCGCGCCGCTGCAATGCGGCTTGCAATCTGCGCCGATGTATCGCCGCTTTCGGGTAAATCCAGATCGGTAAACGACACGGGCGGCACATCGATACGCAGATCAAAACGATCCATCAGGGGGCCGGAAATGCGGCCCAAATAATCGTCGCCACATAGCGGAACACGGGCGCAGGCCCGCGACGGATCAGCCAGATAGCCGCATTTACACGGGTTGGCCGCAGCGACCAGCAT
>CAMZKY010000020.1 GCA_947311455.1 uncultured Marinosulfonomonas sp.
GATGTTGGTGACCAGTAATACCCAAACCAGTTTTCGCCGCGCTCGTTTGCTTTGGCGATCGAACCGTCAAGACCAGCAGCAGAACCCGGATCAATCAGTTTCCAGCCTTTGGCTTCCATGTCAAAGGCACGGAACAGGTTGGCGTTTACAGCCTGACAGCCCCAACCGGCAGGACAGCCGACAAAAGCGCCTTTGGAAGGATCTTCTGAATCCGGAAACAGTTCAGGATGTTCGATGATATCAAACGCGGTTTTCAGCTCTGGATGGGCTTTTGCGGTGTATGGTGGAATCCACCAGCCTTCGCCCAGACCCAAAATCGGGCTTTTGTTCACTGCGATCAAGGTGCCGGCTTCCAATGCTGGATCCAGCAATTCACGAAGCGCATTCACCCATTGCTCGCCGGCAACTTGAGGTTCACCTTTTTCATTCATGCCGGCAAAAATCGCTGTTGTCCCACCGACAACCAGTTCGATTTCGCAGCCATAGCCTTTTTCCATGATGAATTTATCAACATTGGCCATCAATTCACCGGATGCCCAGTTGAATTCAGCCATTTTGATGCTTCCGCATTCAGCAAACGCAGCGGATGCGCCGAATGTGGCCGCCAACAAGGCGGATGTTGCGAGTAGTTTCTTCATTTAGTCTCTCCTGATGGTAATCTGTAATTGCAGCAGCAGGTCAGGTAAAATGCGGGAAAGCAATAGTTTCCGGCACTTTCTATGACGCTCTCGGGCGCTAGGCCCGGCTGGATGATATGTGGCGTAGGCCAATTCACCTAAACAGGTTAGCATTCAGAAACGACCAAGAACACCCAAAAGCGACACTATAATGCCAATTTAAAAATAAATTCGACTAAATTTAACGTGTTTTGTATATAAGGCGGGAATTTCCTATGATTAGAGATGGCACCGTTTCGAAGCGGTGCGCCAGCAGAATCACAACAACAGGCATACCCCCCCTATGACCGCTTCAAATCAAAGCAAAACCAAAGATGCTCTGCCCGACACGCCCTATTGGCGCGCCTTTATGGGGCGGTTTTATGGCCTGCTGAAATGGCAGGATGTCGATGAATTCTGGGATATAGTCGCGGCCTCGGACGGCTGGTATGCCTTTGACCTACAAGATGATTTACCAAATGAACCGCTGCCGAATGGCGCCCTGAAAGCCGTTCTTGAAACCGTTAAAACCTTGGTCAATTCCAGACGCGATATGTCAATCTCGGGGGCGATTTATGCCGATGATCTAACCGCACCACGTTTCATCAAAATCTATGATCCCTCCCACATGGGCAGCGCTTGCAACACCTCAACCGCCCGCACCATGCCGCGCTGGGTCCTTAGTAAATTGCCGCCTGATCCACTGCCTGCGCCCCGCGCGCCGGAAAATAAAGGGTTTTTGCAGCGGATGTTCAAAAAGTAATCAAAAGATGTGCGGTAATCATGCGGGAACCAAAACACCATTTTCCAGCCGCAAAACCCGATCCATCCGCGCTGCCAATTCCAGATTATGGGTGGCAATCAATGCTGAAAGACCGGTTTCGCGGGTCAACGCCATCAATGCCTCAAACACCTGATCCGAGGTTTTCGGATCAAGGTTTCCGGTGGGTTCATCCGCCAGCAAAACTTTTGGTTCATTGGCCAGCGCACGGCAAAATGCCACCCGCTGTTGTTCACCCCCAGATAGGGCGGCGGGGCGGTGATCGGCACGGTCTTTTATGCCGACATTATCCAGTAATTCCAACGCTCTTGCCTCGGCCATGGCTTGCGAAACGCCATTGGCCAACTGCGGTAAGATGATGTTTTCGGCTGCGGTAAACTCCGGCAAAAGGTGGTGAAACTGATAGATAAATCCAACCCCGTTGCGCCGGATATCTGTGCGGATTTTATCGGCTTTTCCGGCCATATCCGCACCGTCAATCGCAACCGCCCCCGCATCGGGTGTGTCCAGCAATCCGGCAATATGCAGTAACGTCGATTTCCCCGCACCTGACGGAGCCACCAACGCAACCACCTCACCCGCTTTCAATGTCAAATGCGCGCCGTTCAAAACCCTTATTTCATTGGGCTTACCCAGGTTATAACCTTTGGTTATTCCTGACAATTCCAGCATTACCTTACTCATATCGCAGCGCCTCCACAGGGTTCATCCGCGCCGCGCGTCTTGCAGGAAAGATCGTCACAATAAACGACAATCCCAACGATAATCCAATGGCAGACAAGACATCATTCACCTGTAATTTGGCGGGCAATTTATAAATCCCCCGTACCGACGCATCCCAAACATCTCCCCCCGACGCGCCACTGACAAAGGCCAGGATAGGGTCGAAATACAGGGCAAACAAACAGCCGATAATCACGCCGAATAATGTGCCCAGAAACCCCGTAAGAGCCCCGCATATAAAGAAAATTCTTAAAACAGATCCCTCGGTCAATCCCATAGTGCGCAGGATACCAATATCGCGCCCTTTGTTCTTTACCAACATCACCAAACCGGAAATAATGTTCATCGAGGCAATCAAAACCAGCACCGACATCAACACAAACATCACGTTATCTTCCACAGTCAACGCATGTAAAAACGACGCCATACTATCGCGCCACGTCCACAACGTTGTGCGATCGCCGCCCGCGCGCAGCAAATCCATCGCCATGGCGTCAATCGCTTCGGGATCTTCGACCATCACCTCAAGCTCGTCCGCTACACCTTCACGGTTGAAAAAGCTCTGTGCCTCTTCAAAGGGCATATAGATACGAATAGAATCAATATCATAGCGGCCAACCGAAAAAATATACGTCACCGGATATACCTTAACCCTAGGGCTAATTCCAAAGGCGGTTTTTACACCGTTTGGGGAAATCAGCTTGATTTTATCGCCAATGCCAATACCCAAACTCGCGGCAATTCCCGATCCAATCGCCACCCCTTGATCAAAATCATCAATATCACCGCGAATACGATCGCCAGAGGCAATCCGCGGAATGGCTTTCAAATCCGCAAGCGCAATCCCAAACACCTGCGCACCGGTATTGAATCCGCGATTATTGGCCATCACCTGCCCCGTCACCAAGGGCGCCACCCGCACAACCCCCGGAACCTGACGAATGGCCTCGGCCTTGGCGCGGTAGTCCGAAATCACCCGCGAAACCTGCCCTGCGTCATTCACAGTCGCCACATTGCGCACCGTCACATGGGCGTTCGCCCCCAAAATTGTATCGACAAATTCCGCCCGAAAACCAGCCCGCACCGCCAGCGTAATAATCAACGCCGCCACCGCAAGCGTGATCCCGATCAAGGAAATCCACGTCATCACGCTCACGCCACCCTCGGCGCGTTTGGCGCGCAAATACCGCCACGCTATCAGCCATTCAAATTTTGAAAACGGTTTGGTCGATCCTGCCACAATCACATACTCTTTGTTGTTTTCCGTAGTCTGGATTTAATCCCCCATCGGGTCAACCCACCGCAAATGCAAGGCAAAAATCCGCCTCATTCTTCTTGTTAAAAATACCTCCGCCGGAGGCATCGCGCTTTGGCCCGAAGGGGCCAAAGCGCCACCCGCGACGCGCAAAGCGCGGCGCAATCTCTATCAACTAAAGTGCTGCGTAAATTTCAACCACCTTGGCCACCGCATCCTCAGGTGTCATTTCAACGCTTTCACCGGTCTTGCGACTGGTTAATTCCACCACCCCGTTTTTCAACCCGCGCGGCCCAAC
>CAMZKY010000021.1 GCA_947311455.1 uncultured Marinosulfonomonas sp.
AATTAACCGATTTATACGGGGAGCCGGGGCAGGCATCTTTGGTTAAAGTTGCACGAAAATTAACCCCGTCCTATCGCAAATGGATCATGCAAAGCCGGTTTTGTGTGCTGTCGACTGTGGGGCCAGAAGGCACCGATGGATCCCCGCGTGGTGACACGGGGCCGGTGGTGGTTGAACTGGACGAACACACGTTATTATTACCCGATTGGAAGGGCAATAACCGCATTGATACCCTGCGAAACATCGTCAATGATCCTCGTATTTCTCTGATGTTTCTGGTGGCCGGATCAACCACGGTGATGCGGGTCAATGGCGAGGCGAAGATCACCGTTGATGCCCAAATGTGTGGCAAGTTTGAACACAAAGGTAAACATCCGCGCAGTGTGATTGTGGTGAAAATTGGCGAAGTTTACCCCCAATGCGCTCGCGCTGTGATGCGGGCCGGATTGTGGGTGGATGATGATCAATCTGCAGGGCTGCCGACGATTGGCGAGATGCTGAAAGAAATGACCTCGGGCGAATTTGACGGCGAGACTTATGATCGGGAATGGCCGGATCGGGCTAAGGCCAGCCTGTGGTAAAACCCGCGTTTTCTACTGTATGGCAAACGTATGGCTTTCGTATGGCAAGCGTATGGCAAAGTGTATGGCAAAATCGGAAGGGAAACCGCGATGAATGAGCTGGTTCTGGTGCGTCACGGGCAGGCGCAAACGGGCGCAAAGGACGAGGCAAGCTATGACAGCCTTAGTGATCTGGGCCACCAACAGGCGCGCTGGTTGGGGGAGCATTTTAAAAATGTCGATCCATTCACACGGGTGATTTCCGGCGCGATGAAACGGCAAATCCAAACCGCGCAAGGTTTGGCGATTGACGCCCCGCACGATATTGACCCGCGCCTGAACGAGCTGGACTATTTTGCCTTGGCCCACAGCCTGTTTGAAAGCCACGGCGTTGAAATCCCCAGCAGTCCGCAAGAATTCATGCTGCATGTGCCGCAAGTTCTGGATGCGTGGATGGGGGGCGATATGCACGAAAACATCGAACCCTATGACGCGTTTTGCGCCCGTATTTCGCAGGCTTTGATTGATGCGTCCCAAAGCAAAGATCGCTGTGTTCTGGTTACCTCGACCGGCGTGATTGCCACCCTTGTTGCCCAAAGCCTGAAACTTGATCCGGTGCAGAACAGCAGCTTGTTTTTACGGGTGATGAATACCTCTGTGCATAAATTCGCGGTCTTTGACGGGGAGCTGCACTTTAGCCAGTTTGGTGCAACGCCCCATCTGGATGCGCCTGATCGCGCCTATGCGAGGACGTATATTTAGAAAAATCAAACAGGCCTATCATCGCCCCTTACGAGGGGCGTCGAGGAGAACACAGCGAAGAAAGCCTGCTAGGGCTTGATGAGTGGCGCGAGAAAATACCTCGCGCCATTTTTCCGTTTAAGCCGCTTTGGCAGATTCACCAAAACGCCCGTAAAATGTTTCGCCTTTGGCGGCCATATCACGCAACAAATCCGGAGTGGTGAACCGCGCACCATGTTCCGCCGTCAGGGCATCACAAATTTCCACCGCGCGCCCCGCGCCAATGATATCCAGCCAGCTAAACGGCCCACCAGACCACGGCGCAAAGCCCCAGCCCAGAATTGCGCCAACATCGCCTTCGCGGATATCCTCAAGCACGCCTTCATCCAAGGCGCGCACGGCTTCAAGAACCTGTGCCATCAACAGGCGATGTTGCACGTCATGCAGATCGGGTTGATCGTCAGCTAAAGGGTATTTCGCGGCCAATCCCTCCCATAATCCCTGACGTTTGCCTTTGTCGTCATAGGCATAGAAACCGGAATTGGATTTACGCCCCAAACGGCCTTCATCCGCCATCCAAAACAGCACTTCGTCCACGGCCCCGTCAGGATAGGCATCACCCATCGCCGCCTTGGTGGCTTTGGCGATTTTTACGCCCAGATCAATCGAGGTTTCATCAACCAGTTGCAACGGGCCAAGCGGCATACCCACCAGTTTGGCGGCATTTTCCACCAGCGCGGGCGCAACGCCTTCTTTGACCATGCGGATACCTTCATTGATATAGGGGATGATGCAGCGGTTGGCATAAAAGAACCGTTCGTCATTCACAACAATCGGGGTTTTGCGGATTTGGCGCACAAAATCCAGCGCCTTGGCCACAGCGCGCCCGCCGGTTTCCTTGCCTTTGATGATTTCCACCAGCATCATTTTTTCAACGGGGCTGAAAAAGTGGATGCCGATGAATTGATCGGTGTTGTTCGAGGCCTTGGCCAATTCGGAAATCGGCAAGGTCGAGGTATTGGTGGCAAAGATGCAATCGGCGTCCACGACCTCTTGCACGGATTTGGTGACGATGGCTTTGATTTTCGGGTCTTCAAACACTGCTTCAACGATCAAATCACAGCCTTTCAAGGCGGCATAATCGGTTGTTGCGGTGATCAGGGCCAGTGCCGCCTCTTTCTTTTCCGGTGTGGCTTTGCGGCGGGCGATGCCTTTGTCCATATAGGTGGCGGTGTAATCTTTGCCTTTGTCGGCGGCCTCCTGTTTTTGGTCAATCAGCACCACTTCGATACCGGCCATGGCCGAGACCAGCGCGATGGACGCGCCCATCATACCCGCGCCGATGATGCCCACTTTTTTAACAGTTTGGGGCGGCACATCAGGGCGATTAGCGCCTTTTTCAAGGGCTTCTTTGTTGATGAACAGGCTGCGGATCATCGCGCCCGAGGAGGGATTCATCATCACATTGGTAAACCAGCGCGCCTCGATCCGGATCGCGGTATCAAACGGCACCATGGCACCCTCGTAAACGGCTGATAGCAAGGCTTTAGCCGCAGGATAAACGCCTTTGGTATTGCCATGCACCATGGCCGACGCCCCGACAAATGTCATAAAACCAGCAGGGTGATAGGGCGCGCCACCGGGCATTTTGTATTTTTTGCCATCCCACGGTTTCAGGATATCGGCATCGGTGGCATTCAGCACCCATTCTTTGGCACGGCTCAGCAATTCATCGGCGGGCACGACCTCGTCAATCACCCCAGCCGCCTTTGCCGCCTTGGGATTGTTCAGCTTGCCTTGCAACAACAGCGGACTGGCGGCCATCGCGCCCATTTTGCGCACAAGGCGGGTGGTGCCGCCCATGCCCGGGAAAATGCCAACCATGATTTCCGGCAACCCGATTTTGGCCTTGGGATTGTCAGCAGCAATGATGTGGTGACACGACAGCGGCAATTCCAGACCAATGCCAAGCGCTGTGCCGGGCAGGGCTGCGACAATCGGCTTGCCGCCTTTGTTGGTTTTGGCGTCCATACCCGCGCGCTCGATCTTGCGCAAAATCGCGTGCATTTGCATCAGCCCGTCAAACAGGCCTTGGGCGGGATTATCGCCTGCGTCTTCTTTCATCTTGGCGATGATATTCAGATCCATACCACCGGCAAATGAACCTTCTTTGCCCGAAGTGATGATTACGCCTTTAACGGCGTCATCGGCCAGCGCGGTGTCGATCAGCCCGTCCAGATCGTGAAAGGCCTGAATGCTCATCACGTTCATGGATTTCCCGATGGTATCCCAAGTGATGGTGGCAACGCCATCGGCGTCAACTGCGTAATTAAAATCGCTCATGTGTTTTCTCCTTCGCTCAGAGGCGAGCCGTCTTTTTTGGTGAAATGAAAGCCGGATTCATCGGCTTTTACCATCATATCTATGTCAGAATACCACGCGGATTTGACCGATAGGGATTTGAGATCAAGTTTCGGCATTATACACGCTCGATAATTGTGGCGACGCCCATGCCCGATGCAATACACAGGGTGGTCATGCCGATTTCTTTGTCTTGGCGTTCCAGCTCGTCCAGAACCGTGCCGATGATCATTGCACCTGTCGCCCCCAGTGGATGGCCCATCGCAATCGAGCCGCCGTTGACGTTCACAATCGCCGGATCAACATCAAAGGCCTGCATAAAGCGCAGCACCACAGACGCGAATGCTTCGTTTACCTCAAACAGATCAATGTCACTAATCTGCATGCCGTTTTCCGCCAGGATTTTTTGAGTCACAGGCACGGGGCCAGTGAGCATAATGGTGGGATCTGTGCCGATTTTGGCATTGGCGCGGATGCGGGCGCGGGGTTTTAGACCGTATTTTTCGCCGAATTCTTTGTTGCCGATCAAGATCGCGGCTGATCCATCCACAATACCGGATGAGTTGCCCGCGTGGTGGATGTGGTTAATTTTTTCCAGATGCGGGTATTTCATCAGGGCCACGGTATCAAAACCGGGCATCACTTCGCCCATGTCTTTAAAGCTGGCCT